>JBIIDI010000082.1:0-7994 GCA_044238425.1 Ilumatobacteraceae bacterium | reverse complement strand
AAACACCTCGCCGGAAGGAAAGAGAAAGGCGCCGATCACGCCCGCACGGATGGATGTGCGCGCACGACGCTTGGTGCGACTACGCACCCGGTTTTCCTGACCCTCGACCGCGTCGTAGACCTGGAGAGTCTCGACCCCCGAAACCGCCTCACTGATCGTCGACAACATCTCGGCGTTCTCGCGGCGCACCCGGTCGTACGCACGAACGAGACGACCTTGCAGGAACCGCAGAACGTACAGCAGCGGCGCAACGACGGCGAAGACGACGACGGCGAGGAACCAGTCGTAGGCGACCATCACGCCGGCAACGACGACCATGAGCGACAGATTGAGCAACCACGACAAAGCTCCCCAGGCGAAGAACATCGTGAGGGTTTCGATGTCGCTCGTCACGCGGGACACGAGGGCGCCGCGCTTCTCCTCGTTGTGGTCAGCCAAGCTCAACCGGTGGATGTGGTCGAACAGCCGCACGCGCAGCGAGTACAAACCCTCCTCTGCGCGCGAGCCGAGTCGGTACACGGCAGTGCGCTGCGACACGGCCGCGATGGCAACGACGATCGCGGCGACGAGGCACAGCCGAACGATGAGATCGAGATAGACGCCATCCTCGCCGATACCGCGGTCGATCGACTGCTGGAGGAGGATCGGAATCGTCACGCGCCCGGCAGCGCCGATGACGGCAAGAACGAAGGTGAGGAACAAACCCTGTGCGAGTGCGGGTGCGGTCGTGAAGCCTTCACGAATCGTGCCGACGGCACTGCGCCGCGCGGTGGTCATCGGCTCGTCGCCGGCGGCACTCACGTCATCGCCCACGAGTGTCCCCATCCTCGCTCTGCACCGTCGTGACCGACCGGTCGGTTTCGAAAGCACCGATGAGTCGTCGGTACTCGTCCGACGACTCGAGCAACGAAGCGTGCGTGCCGATGGCGACGACCCGCCCACCGTCGAGGTGAACCACCCTGTCAGCGAGGGAAATCGTCGACGGCCGCGATGCCACGATGACGATCGCCGGCGCGTCATCGGGGCTGCGCAAGTTCGCCACCACTCGCGCCTCGGTGTTCGGATCGAGAGCGGACGTGGTGTCGTCGAGAAGGAGCAGTTCTCCCTCGTGAAGGAGCGCCCGCGCCAGGGCGATGCGCTGCCTCTGGCCACCGCTCAAGCTCACCCCGCGCTCACCGAGCGGTGCATCCAGCGACGCACCCATGTCCTCGAAGAACTCGTACGCCTCTGCCCGGCGCAATGCCGCCACGATGCGCTCGTCGGATACTTCGCGACCGAGTGTGAGGTTGTAACGCAGCGAGTCGGAAAACAGGAACGCTTCCTGGAACACGAGCGCGGGGCGACGGGCCGTCACCGTGACCGCACCGGAATCGGTGGCTACGAGTCCGGCGATCGTGTGCAGCAGCGTCGTCTTGCCGCTGGCGATGGGTCCCACGATTGCGACGACTTGGCCCGCGCGCACGTCGAACGACACGTCGCTGAGAACCCGTTGACCGTCATGTGACACGTCGACTCCGTCGAGACGTACGACGACACGATCGATCGCATCGTGTCGAATCGACGCCATCGGATGGGCCACGACGGGTTCCCGGAGGATCTCCTGCACCCGTTTCCATCCCGAAGCCGAATGCGGCAGCTCGGAAAAGAGATAGCTGACGATTCGCAGGGGAAACGCGATGACGGTGAAAAGGAACACGGACGACGACAACTCGCCCACCGTCATCGCACCCTCGGACAAGCGCCAGGCACCCGTTGCAACGAGAAGCACGTTGACGAACGACGGGACGGCATCGACGATCGCCTCGAAAGTTGACCGCAACGACACCGCCTGCGTACGTGCCCGCTTCAACCGCTCGGAGATCGCCGACAATCTCCGTGTTTCACGTTCCTCGGCCCCGAACGCCTTCACGATGAGCACCGCATCGAACGACTCGTGGACGGCTTCCGACAACGAGCCGAGCTCGTGCTGCGCGGTCGAGTAATGACGATCGACGCGTCGCTGGTAACGGACGTTGAACACGAGCAGGACCGGAAGCACGACGAGGGCGATGAGACCCAACCAACGATCGGTGACGAACAACCACGACACGGCAAGCACGACGAGCATCAGCGCCGAGGTTGCGAACGGCAACGGTGCGAGAACGGAGACCGCAGCATCGGCATCGACACCCGCGCGGGCGGCGATGTCACCGGTCATTCGCCGTCGGTGCCACGACGGAGGCTGGGACAGCACCCGCTTGATCACCCGGTCCGACAGCGTGCGCGCTGCTTCCCACTCGGTACGCCCGGCGAAACTGCGACGAACGACGACGCCCCCGGCACGCACGAGAGCGATCGTCACGACGATCACGGCCACGACCGCGAAATCGGCACCGGGCAACTCCCCCGCAGCGAACCCGGGAACGATGACGTCATCGATGAGCAGCCGTATGCCGACCGACGACGCGACGGTGCCCAGGGCGAACGTCATCGCCCCGGCAACGGCAATGGTGAACGACCACGGGTGCAGGGACACCAATCCGATCAACAATTCCCGCGCCGTGCGCACGCGGCTGCCCGTATTCACCGCTCTTTTCTACCAAAATGACGCCGATCCGCAGACGCACTACTAGCGTCTGCGCGAATGAAGGTCCTCGGTCGTGTTGCTCTGGGCGTGATCATGTCGCTCATCGTCGTGATGTGGGTCTACGGTCTGTTCTTTGCATCGAAGGAATCGGTGAACAAGTTCGGGGACGAGGAATGGGCGGCACGGGCCCAGGCGCGGTGCGAAACGACGAAGCAACGCCTGCGCGAGCTCGCGGACATGCGCCGGCTCGATGCCGTCGGGGGCGAGGCGTTGTCGATGCGTGCCGACATCGTCGATCGCGCCACGGACGAGCTCACTGCGATGCTCGACGACATCACCCGCACCTACCCCGTCGACGACAAGGGTCGCGCGATCCTTCCGTTGTGGGAGGACGAGTACCGCCGCTACATCGCCGATCGCCGCGAGTACGCGTCCGCCCTCCGGACGGGGAACAACGCACCGTTTGCCGAGTCCACGTTCGAGAACCTGCCGCTCAGCGAGAGACTCGGCACGTTCGCGCGGGACAACCGGATGCCGAGTTGTGCACCACCGATGGATCTTTCCGTCTAGCCGAGCTGCGCACGCACCAACGGCGTGCGCGCATCAGTCAGCGACGTCGACCCAACCCGAGACGTCGTCGAAGCGCCGGATGATCCGCGCCGGAGCACCGACGGCGACACAGTTGTCGGGGAGGGTGCCGGTGACGACGCTGTTTGCACCGACGACGACGTGCTTGCCAATGTCGGCACCCGGCAAAACGACGACCCCGTGTCCGAGCCACGATCCGGCCCCGATGCGCACCGGGCGCTCCGGCTGTGATTGCCGCGAGATCGGCACGGACACGTCGCGATATCCGTGATTTTGATCGGTGATGTAGACGTGATGACCGGTCCACACGTCATCTTCGATGACGATCGACAGATGTCCGACGATCCCGGAACCACGACCGATGAGACAACGCGAACCGATCCGCACGACCGGGTTCGTGAGGCATTGCTGACCGGGGATCATCCCCGCCGACAACGCAACGTGGGGTCCGATCATCGTGTCGGAGCCGATGTGGATGTAGCGCTCGTTGTACAGCGTGACGTGCGGGTGGGCGATGAGCGATCCCCGACCGAAGGCACCGAATTTCTCCGCTCGCCGGGACGATGCGGTGATCGCCGCGGAAAACTGCAGTCGCTCGACGCGATCGATGCGCCGGTCGCTCCACCATTGCCGCAGTCGACCGGACGATGCGCGACGCACTCCGCGAAACTACCCCGTGGGTAGCGTGAGCAGCGGGCGATGAACGGCACGAGCAGGTCCCGGCGTTCGAAAGGCCAGGTGTCCACCCGACGCCTCGTCGATGAGGCCGCAACGTCGCCGCTGTGGCACGCCGATCCCCAATGGGCACACGTCCGCACCGCTGCTCGCGACGATCGACCGCCCGTGGATCCCGACGTCCTCGTCGTCGGTGCCGGCTTCAGCGGCTTGTGGGTCGCCCACACATTGCGGCACCTGCGACCCGATTGGTCGGTCGCGATCGTCGATGCGACGGGCGTCGGCGCCGGCGCGAGCAGTCGCAACGGCGGATGGTGCAGCGCCGTGATGCCGATGTCGCCGTCGGCAGTGGCACGCAAACACGGGACCCGCGCCGCACGCGACCTGTACCGCGAGGCGATCGACAACGTCGGTGCGATCGGGGAATTCGTCGCACGGCATGCGATCGACTGCGATTGGCGTCACGGAGGAACGGTCGTCAATGCAACGCACCACGCCCAGGAGTCGTCGTTGCGCACGGAGTGGCACGAGTGGGTCGACTTCGGGTTCGGCGACGAGGTGCGGTGGCTGGATGCCTCCGCATTGCGCACGGCAATCGAGGTGGCACCGACGTTCGGTGGCTACTTCCAGAGCTTTTGCGCATCGATGCATCCCGTGCGCTTTCTCGCCGGGCTCACGCGTGCCGTGCTCTCATCGGGCGCCACGATCCACGCACCGGTGCGGGTGACATCGATCGATGTCGGCCGCGTCCACACCGACGCGGGCGTCATCCGCCCCCGGCACGTCGTTCGTGCAACCGAGGCGTTCACCCCGTCGATCAGGCAGTACCGCCGCGACGTACTGCCCGTCTATTCCCTCATGATCGCCACGGAACCACTTCCCGGCGACGTGCTCGCATCGCTGTCGTGGTCGCCCGGAACCACGTTCACCGACGGTGGTGAGCTCGTCGTCTACGCACAGCTCACCCCCGACGGTCGCCTCGCATTCGGCGGACGCGGCGCACGCACTCCGTACGCTTCCCGACCCTCCGAAGCAGCGTCGTTGCAGGCCGACGTTCATGCACGCCTCGTTGACACGATGCACGAGTTCTTCCCCGCCACCCGTGACGTCCGAATCAGTCACCGCTGGGGCGGGGCCGTTGCCGCACACCGCACGTGGTGGCCGGCAGCCGTCATTGACCAGGCGACGTCCGACCGCGAGCACACGACGATGTCCATCGGTGGGTACGTCGGCGACGGTGTCGCCACGTCGCACATGCTTGCCCGACGTGCTGCGCAGCGTCTCGTCGATCCGACCGTCACGCGCCACGTCCTCGTACCTGCGTCTGTGCGTCGCTGGGAACCCGAACCGCTGCGGTACGTCGGTGCCAACGCGATGATTTCACTCATCGACAGAATCGATGCGCGCGAGGCGCGCCGCGGTCGCCCGTCACGACTGCTGCGTGCGCTCCTCGGCCGGATCATCGGCAAATAGCCTGACCGCGATGAGTACGAGCAGGTCCACGACGTCGGTCGATGCGTTGTACTTCCGGCAGATCCTGCTCGGTCGCGACGTTGCACGGGACGATCCGTTTGCCAGACAGATGGTGAACTTCACGTACGCCATCGGCGACCGTACGACGGGTGAATGCGTGCTCGTCGACCCGGCCTACGACGTCGCGGGCATCATCGCCGCCGTTCGTGCCGACGACATGCGGGTGACGGGCGTTCTCGTCACTCACTACCACGCCGATCACGTCGGTGGATCGCTGTTCGGGCACAGCGTCGAGGGAATCGTGGCGCTACTCGGCGTCGTCGACGTTCCGATCCACGTCAATGCACACGAGGTGCCGTGGGTCCTGCGTTCCACGGGCGTCGGCGCAACGCACCTCGTCCAACACGAATCCGGCGACGTCGTGCGCGTCGGAAACGTCGACGTGACGTTGCTCCACACGCCCGGCCACACTCCGGGCAGCCAGTGCTTTCTCGTCGCCGATCGCCTCGTCGCCGGTGACACATTGTTTCTCCAGGGATGCGGTCGCACCGACTTTCCCGGCGGCAATCCCGCGGACATGTTCGCTTCGCTGCGTCGTTTGGCCGCACTGCCCGATCGCACCGAGTTGTACCCGGGACACCTCTACTCGCCCGCCCCGCATGCACCGCTGTCCGACGTGCTGCGCACCAACCACGTGCTGCAGATCGACGACGAGCGACAATGGCTCGGCGTGTTCGGCTGATCGCCCACCGCTTGACCCACTCTCGTCTACTGCACGGCCGGCGGCTTCGTCGCGATGGAGATTGCGGCGGGAGTGATACGTCAGTTGGGTAACAGCGCCTCGAGCGCGGACGCAAAAATGACGGTGTGCGCATCGACGTCGGCATCGCCGTGGAAGGGCGTGAAGAGAGCCATGTTGTGGAACGGTGTGAGCAGGATGCCGCGGTTCAACGCCCACAGGTGCATGAACGCATCGAGTTCGTGATCGACCGCCGCCGCGGCAGCGGCCCCGGTTCGGGGCGGTGCGCAGAACCAGTACTCGGCACGGCAACCGAGTCGCTGCACGCTCCACGGCAACCCGCGCGCCATGAAGGCATCGTGCACTCCGCGCGCCCACGCCTCGGCGAGACGGTTGCTGTGCGCGAAATCCGCGGGCTGCAGAGCGTGCTCCAGCGTCGCGCGAACGGCGGCGAGCGAGACGGCGTTCCCCGCGAGTGTGCCACCGACCCCGGACACGTCGATTCCGTCGTCACGCTGCAATGCCTCGATTCGCTCCGCGACGTCGGCCGACATGCCGTATGCGGCAACGGGCACCCCCGAACCGATCGTCTTGCCGATGACGAACATGTCGGGTCGCAGTCCCCACTCGCGCGTGCAACCGCCGGGACCCGCACAAATGGTGTGCGTTTCGTCGACAACGAGGAGAACGTCGTACCGGTCGAGGACGTTGCGGAGCCGTTGGTGGTAGTCCGGGTCCGGAAGGACGATTCCGATGTTCGTCAGCGCCGGTTCGATGAGCATGCACGCGATGTCACCCTTCGCAACGGCACGCTCCACCGCGTCAATGTCGTTGAACGGAACGACGACGGTCGTGAGTTCAGGGTTCACCTGCGGTCCGATCGCACCCGGGCGGCTCGACGTGCGACCGTCGGCGAGCGCAACGACGAGGGTTTCGTCGACGGTGCCGTGGTAACACCAGTCATGCACGAGCACCTTGCGTCTCCCGGTGATGGCACGGGCGAAGCGCAACACGAACCGGTTTGCGTCGGTTGCGCTCAGGGCGAACTGCCATTTCGGCAGACCGAATCGGCGCGCCAATTCGTCACCGACGACGGGTGCGTCGCGCGACGGCAACATCGTCGTGGCGCCCCGACCCAGCTGCGCACCGACCGCGGCAAGCACCATGGGATGGGCGTGGCCCGTCATGGCGCCCGTGTCGCCCAGGCACAAATCGACGTACTCGTGTCCGTCGACGTCCACGAACCGGCCGCCGTGAGCTTCGTCCACCGTCAGCGGGAAGGGTCCGGGCCAGCGCCGCATCCACGGCATCGGTACGCCCGCGACCAACGAGCCGCTTGCCGCCGCCATGTCGGCGCTGCGGGGGTGAGTATCGACGAACGCACGGGTTTCGGCACGGAACAGTTCCGACAGGCGGTTCCGATCGATTCCGTTCGCCGTTGCATGCACGTCTCCAGTCTGGCCGAATCGCACGGCGCTGCGTCAACGCATCACCGCGGCGCGGGAGGTTTCGTACACTGATCACCGTGACGGGCACGACCGAAGCGACCGCCACGACGGGCCGGATCAATGCCGACCGGCTCATGAGTCGGATCATGGAACTTGCCGAAGTCGGCAAGATCGACGGCGGTGGGTGCAGCCGTCTCGCGCTCACCGACGACGACCGGGCGGGTCGCGATCTCGTCATTCGCTGGATGCGCGATCTCGGACTCGAGATCCGTACGGATGACATCGGCAACGTCGTTGGAACGTGGGCCGTCGGCAACGGATCCGCCGTGATGACCGGATCGCACATCGACACGGTGCGCACCGGGGGCAAGTACGACGGCAACTACGGGGTGCTCGCGGGGCTCGAGGTCATTCACACGTGTCTCGACCTCGGGATCACGCCGGACCGTCCGATCTCCGTTGCGTTTTTCACGAACGAAGAGGGGGCGCGCTTTGCCCCCGACAT
>JBIIDI010000081.1:0-8055 GCA_044238425.1 Ilumatobacteraceae bacterium | reverse complement strand
AATCCCGACATTCCGTCGCCGCAAGTCGCCGTCGACAAGCTCGCCGAAGCGGCGCACAACCCGCGCAACCACCGCTACTCGCTGTCGCGCGGACTTCCGAAGCTGCGCGAGGCGATGGCGGCGATGTACGAGCGGAACTTCGGCGTGAAGCTCGACCCCGAACTGCAGATCACGAACACGATCGGTGCGAAGGAAGGCTTCAGTCACCTCATGTGGGTGTTGCTCGACCGCGGCGACGCGGCGATCGTGCCGAGCCCCAGTTATCCGATCCACATTTTCGGTCCCGTGTTCGCCGGAGCAGACCTTCGCCAGATCCCGATGCGCAGCCAGCGCCGTCTCACGTCGCCCGACGACGTCGATCAGGAGTACGCCGACGAGTTCTTCGACTCGTTGCACAAGGCGTACGAAGTCGGCTGGCCGAAGCCGCGCATCCTCGTCGTGTCGTTCCCGCACAACCCGACCGGCGCCACCGTCGATCTCGCGTTCATGCAGCGGGTCGTCGATTTCTGCCGCGAGCGCAACATGATCGCCATTCACGACTTCGCCTACGCCGACGTCGGCTTCGACGGCTACAAGCCGCCGTCGATCCTGCAGGCCGAAGGTGCGATGGACTGCGCGGTCGAGTTGTACTCGATGACGAAGGGTTTCTCGATGGCCGGGTGGCGCATGGCGTTCCTCCTCGGCAACACCGAGGTCGTGCAGGCGCTCGTGAAGCTGAAGAGCTACCTCGACTACGGCACGTTCCAGCCGATCCAGATCGCCGCGACCGTCACCCTGAACGAAGCGCCCGAGTACCCGCGCGAGGTGTGCGAGACGTACCAGTCGCGACGCAACGCGCTCATCGAAGGGCTCGAGCGCATCGGTTGGTCGATTCCGTCACCGCGCGGGTCGATGTTCGTGTGGGCACCGATTCCCGAGCCGTACCGCGAGATGAACTCCGTCGAATTCTGTTCGCACCTCGTGAACGAATGTCACGTCGCGCTCTCGCCGGGTTCCGGGTTCGGACCCGGTGGCGAGGGTTTCGTGCGGTTCGCACTCATCGAGAACGAACAGCGCATCCACCAGGCGGTGCGCAACCTTGCCCACGGCTTGACGAAACTCGCCTGATCCGGAGCGACGCGACGTTCCCGTCGCTCAGTGCCTGTGCACCCACGCGCGCGAGCGTTCGACGGCACGCAACCACACGTCGGTCGACGGCAGCCCGCCGGGGTTGTCGGGGCGCGGATGGAATCGCTGCTCTGAATTGACGCCGCGCGAGCTATCGACACCTCGCGCGGTACCGACACCATGTGTTTCGCCGAGACGGGCGAGATCGTCGAGCGACCACACGCCCTCGGCAAGTCCGGCGAGCATCGCCGCGCCCGTGGCCGTCGACTCGATGACCGACGGGCGCACGACGTCGACGCCGAGTGCGTCGGCCTGCAGTTGCAGCATGAGGTCCATCGCCGCGGCTCCGCCGTCGACGCGCAGTTCGTGCAACGCCACACCCGACATCGTGTTCATCGCCGCGACGACGTCGCGGGTCTGCATGACCATCGAGTCGACCACCGCACGCGCGATGTGGGCGCGAGACACACCGGCGCTCAACCCGAGGATCGTGCCGCGCGCGTCGGCATCCCACCACGGACTGCCGAGCCCGGCGAACGCAGGAACGACGACGACACCGGCGGCATCGGGGACCGTCGCCGCGAGCGGCGCGAGATCGCTCGACGCGGAGATGATGCCGAGCTCGTCGCGCAACCACTGCACCGTCGAGCCGGTGGAGAAAATGGCGCCTTCGAGTGCGTACACGACGGGATCGTCGCCGAGTTGCCACGCGATCGTCGTGAGCAACCCGTCGTGCGGCGGCGGTGCGGTCGTGCCCGCATTGAGGAGAAGGAAGCTGCCCGTGCCGTACGTGTTCTTCGCCGTGCCGGGGGAGAAGCACCGCTGACCGAACAGTGCCGCCTGCTGATCGCCGGCGATGCCCGAGACGGGAATTCCACCGGGCACACCGGCTGCAGCGTTGGTCACTCCGCAGCGCCGGCTCGACGCCACGACGTCGGGTAGTTGTCGCGGTTGCACTCCGAACAGCGCGCATAGCTCGGGATCCCAGCGCTGCGCGACGATGTCGTAGAGCATCGTGCGCGACGCGTTGCTCACGTCGGTGACGTAGGCGGCTCCGGCGGTGAGACGGTGGATGAGGAACGTGTCGATCGTGCCGAACACGGTCGCGTCGTCGTCGGGAAGTCCGCCGTGCTCGAGCAACCACTCGATCTTCGTCGCGGAGAAGTACGGATCGAGGACGAGACCCGTGCGCGCCCGCACCATCGCCAGTCGGTCGGCGAGGGTGTCGCATCGCGCGGCGGTGCGCCGGTCCTGCCACACGATCGCGCGGTGCAGCGGTCGTCCCGTGCGACGGTCGAAAGCAACGACGGTTTCGCGTTGGTTGGTGATGCCGATGGCGGCGATCGTCTCGCCCGCCAGTCGTGCGCAGACCTCGTTGAGGGTGCCGCGGGCCGCCTCCCAGATGTCGAGCGCATCGTGCTCGACCCACCCCGGTTGCGGGAAGTGCTGCGGGAACTCGCGGTAGGCAACGGCGCGGGTGATTCCGTCGGCGTCGAACGCGCGCGTGCGCACTCCCGTCGTTCCGGCATCGATCGCGAGGACGATCATCGCGACGACATTACGGCGTGAGCGTCGGTCTCAGGCCTGCGGTGTCGTCACCGGCACTTCGCCCGTCACCGTGGGCACGAGCTCGCACGGCAACTCGATGACGAAGCGCGCACCGAGCAGTCCGTCACGACGACGCTCGGCCCACACCCGTCCACCGTGCAAGGCGACGTGCTCGCGCACGAGGGCGAGGCCGAGGCCGGCGCCTTCCGAGGCGCCGCGCTTGCCCGCCTGTGCGCCGCGCGTGAAGCGCTCGAAGATCGCCTTCTCCTCACCGTCGACGATTCCCTCGCCGTCGTCCTCGACGATCACCCACGCGTGGGCGAGCGGCGAATCGTCGGCGGGAACAACGTGCACGGTCGCCGTGCCGGAACTGTGCTGACGCGCGTTGTCGAGCAGGTTCGCCATGACGCGGGCGAGACGCCGCCGGTCGCCGACGATGATCCGCTCGCTGCACCGCTCGTCGATGCGCACTTCGGTCGCGGGCAGCGTGCTTGCGAGCACCGCCTGGCGGACGAACTCGGCGAGGCGAAGTCGCTCGCGGGTGAGACGCACCGCGCCGGCGTCGTAGCGGGAAATCTCGAGCAGGTCCTCGACGAGTCCGCGGAACCGTGCGACGTCGGCGACGAGCAGGTCGAGGGCGGCACGCCCCCGCTCGGACAACTCGTCGCGACGGGTCGACATCACCTCGACCGACGCGGCGAGCGTCATCAACGGCGACCGCAGTTCGTGGCTGACGTCGGATGCGAACTGCGCGTCACGCTCGACACGACGTTGCAACGTGGCGACCATGTCGTTGAATGCGTCGCTTAGTGCGTTGAGATCGGGATCGTCCGTCGGCTCGAGGCGGGTGTCGAGACGACCGTCGGCGATGGCTCGCGCCGCGGCTGCGGCGTTGGCCAGCGGCCGCACGACGCGACGCGACGACATTGCGCCGAGTGCCACGCCGATGACGACGGTGAACGTGGCGGCGAGTGCGAGCGAGATGCGCAGGCTGTCGAGCGTCTCCGACACCGCACGACGCCCGATGCCGTCGGTGCCGATGCGCGCGATGAGGCTCGAGCTCGTCAACGTGTACGTCGTGGTGGCGAGCACGCCCGAGAGCACGAATGCGCCGACGCCGAAGGTGAGTGCGATGCGCGTGCGCACGCCGACGCGGTGCGGAGTCCACCGTCGGATGAGGCGCCACAGCAGACGTGCGAATCGGCGCCGCCGGGTGGGCGGGCGCAGCGGGCTCGTCACGACTCGAGTCGGTAGCCGAGTCCGCGCACGGTGACGACGTGGCGCGGTTCGGCGGGGTCGGTCTCGACCTTCGTGCGCAGGCGGCGCACGTGAACGTCGACGAGGCGACCGTCACCGAAGTAGTCGTATCCCCACACCTTGTCGAGCAGGTCTTCGCGACTGAAGACGCCACCCGGGTTGCCGGCGAGCACGCACAGCAGGCGGAACTCCGTCTTTGTCAGGGCGACTTCCCTGCCGGCGATCGTCACCTTGCCCTCGTCGGGGATGATCTCGAGATCGCCGAAAGTGAGCCGCGCGTGCTGCGGCATCGTCGGTCGCATGCGGCGCAGCAGTGCACGGATGCGCGCGGAGAGTTCCTTCGGTGCGAACGGCTTCGTCAGGTAGTCGTCGGCTCCGGCTTCGAGGCCGGCGACGACGTCGTGGGTGTCGTTGCGCGCCGTCACCATGACGATCGGAACGTCGCTCGTGCGGCGCAGCGTGCGGCACAACTCGAACCCGTCGATGCCGGGGAGCATGATGTCGATGAGCACGACGTCGGCGGGTGCGGCCTGGAACAGCTCGACTGCCCGCTCGCCGCTGTCGGCTTCGTCGACGATCCATCCCTCGTCCTCGAGGGCGAGTCGGACCGAGGTGCGGATTCGTTCGTCGTCCTCGACGGTGAGAATCCGCGTACTCATCGCTCCGAAATTATCGTGTGTCGGCGGCACGATGCGGCGATGACGCACCGCCCGTCAGGCGTGCGGATGTCGTGCCGCGGCCGCGACGAGCAGCTCGGACAACGGCGCAAAGACGGAGGGAACGGCAACGAGCACCTCGGCGGGACGGACGGGGCCACCCGAGTAGTCGCCGCTCAGTGCGCCCGCTTCGCGGGCGATGAGTTCGCCGGCGGCGAGATCCCACGGATGGAGGTTCTCCTCGAAGTAGGCGTCGACACGACCGCAGGCGACGAAGCACAGATCGACGGCCGCGGCACCGCTGCGGCGAATGTCGCGAATCTTGTCGATGAACTCCGCGACACGGCGCATCTGCACCGTGCGGAACGCCGCGCCGTAACTGAACCCCGTCGCGCACAGTGCTCGCGAGATGTCGACGTCGGTGTTGCAGCGGATGCTCGAGTCGCCGAGGTACGCGCCCTCGCCGCGCACGGCCCAGAACATCTCGTCGAGCGGCGGCACGTACACCGCGCCGGCGAGCGGACCGTGCTCGTCACGCGCGCCGACCGACACGCACCACGTCGGAAGGTCGTAGAGGAACGAGGTCGTTCCGTCGATCGGATCGATGTACCACGTGATTCCCGACGTACCGGCGTGGTTGGCACCCTCCTCGCCGACGATGGCGTCGTGCGGGCGACGCCGACGCAGCTCGCCGACGATGAGTTCCTCGCCGCGCCGATCGAATTCGGTGACCATGTCGGTGCCGGTCGTCTTCGTGGTGACGTCGCGCAGCGCTCCCGATCGCCGACCGGCGAGCGCGATCCCGCCGGCGTGACGGGTGATCTCGCGGGCGATCGCCGCGAGCTCGTGTCCGAACGCGTTGTTGACTGTGTTGTTGACTGTGTTGCCGACTGTGTTTCCGACTGTGTTGCCGGCTGTGTCGCTCACGGGACGGTCGTCACGATCGCCGTTGCGGGGCCCGCGCCTCGGTGCGGTCGCCGAGTTGGCGCCACTCGCCGATTGCGCGCAGACCGAGGACGGCGACGACGCTCATGCCGCCGGCCGAGCTCAGCGCGCCGATGAGAATGCCGAGACCGCGGCCGGTCGTGCAGTCACCGGCACATTGCACGTCGACGAGTGCGTGGCCGATGACCGCGCCGGCAACCCCGCCGGCGATGATCGAGAGGAATGCGACGATGCGCGCCGTCGGCGACGGCAGTGCGGACAGCGTCGCCGATCCGGTGTTCACTTCGGTGTTGGGCTCCGCCTCGGGCATCGACACGACACCGTATTACTACAGTCGGGTCGATGACGAGCGCTGCTCCGCGGGCGAACTTTCGTCGGATTCTTCACGTCGACATGAACGCGTTCTTCGTCGCGTGCGAGCTCACACGACGACCCGAGTTGCGCGGCAAATCTGTCGTCGTCGGAAGCGCATCGCGTCGCGGTGTCGTTGCCGCCGCGTCGTACGAGGCGCGCCGGTACGGCATCACGTCGGCGATGCCGTCGGTGCGGGCCGAGCGTTTGTGTCCCGACACCGTGTTCCTCGATACCGACCATGAGTTCTACGCCGAGGTGAGCGAGAAGGTGTTCGCCGTCTTCGCCGACTTCACCCCGCTCGTCGAGGGGGTGTCGGTCGACGAGGCGTTCCTCGACGTCACCGGCGCGCAACGGTTGCTCGGTTCACCGCGCACCATCGCCGCCGACATCCGACGTCGCATTCACGACGAGATACAGCTGTCGTGCAGCGTGGGCATCGCGGCGAACAAGTTCGTCGCGAAGATGGCGAGCGAAGTCGCCAAGCCACGTGCATCGCGGACCGCGATCGATCCCGGTCCCGGCATCGTCGAGGTGCCCGCCGGGGGAGAGCGCGAGTTCCTCGCCCCGCTCGACGTCGGCGCGTTGTGGGGAGTCGGACCGTCGACGGCCGAGCGACTGCGCGAACTCGGCGTCGCCACGATCGGCGATCTCGCCGCACTCGACGTGCGCATCGTCGAGCATGCCCTCGGTGCATCGCTCGGGCGGGCGGTGCACGTTCTCAGTCACGGAATCGACGATCGCCCCGTCGTTGCCGACCGCGAGGCGAAATCGATCGGATCGGAGGAGACCTTCGCGTCGGACGTGCACGATCGCGGCGACCTGCGCAACCGGCTGCGCGACATGGCTGACGACGTCGCCCGCCGCTGCCGCGCCACCGGTGTCGCGGCGCGCACGCTCACCCTGAAGATCC
Source organism: Ilumatobacteraceae bacterium (assembly GCA_044238425.1). Taxonomy (GTDB): domain Bacteria; phylum Actinomycetota; class Acidimicrobiia; order Acidimicrobiales; family Ilumatobacteraceae; genus F1-60-MAGs027. The sequence goes on along the minus strand of JBIIDI010000081.1, from coordinate 1,278 downwards.
GTTACTCCGATTTCGACACGGTGTCCCGTGCACGCACGGTGCCAACGGCGATGACGACCGTGCAGGAGTTCATGGTCGTCGTCGATCAACTGCTCGACGAATTGTTCGGCGACCCGCAGCCCGACGCCCGGCTTGCTCGTGGTGTTCGTCTCGCCGGAGTGTCGGCACGCAACCTCGTCGTCCCCGAGACGACCGCGCAGCTGTTCGTCGACGATGCAACGCAGCGCACCGAGCAGTGGCGACAGGCTGCGGGTGCCGTCGATCACATCCGGGAGCGCTTCGGGCCGGATGCCATCGGCTGACGCAACCGCCGCAACGACTCCGGGCACACTCGCGAGACATGCGTACCCGAGCGCGCCGCGTCCGAGCCCTCCGCCCGCGGCGGTTGCGCAGCGTGAAAACCGCCGGTTCGGTTGGTGTCGGCGCGGAGAACCTGCGAGACTGACGCTTCAGCAAGACGAACGAAGGTTGGAAAGGAGCGCCATGCCACTGTCGGACAACGAACAGCAAATCCTGCGTCAGATCGAGCAGCAGCTCGAAGCAGACCAGCGCTTCGCCCAGGCGGTGTCGTCGTCGGGCCTGTACCGCCCGTCGGTGCGCCGCGTTCGCTGGGCGGCCCTCGGTGCCGTCGTCTCCCTCGTTGCGATGGTCGCTGCGCTGCAGGTGCACTTCGCCGCGTCGTTCGCCGGATTCCTCGCGATGCTCGCATGCGTGCTCGTCATCGAGCGCGAGTTGCGTCGCATGGGCAAGGTGGGCATGCGCGACATCATGGGCACGTTGCGCGAGACGCGCGACCAGGCGCGCAAGATGCGCGAGAAGTTCGGTCGCGACGTCAACTAGTCGCCGATGAGTCGTTCCGCCGGTCGCGTCGTGTCACTGGGCACGATCGGGGCCGTCGCTCGTCGGCCCGACTTGTGGTTCACGGCAGCGCGCCAAGCGTGGCGGTTGGTGCCGCGCCGTCGTTCGATGCGCGGCCACTCCTACGTCGACTTCCGGATGCACACGCAGTACGGCAACGACGCAGCACACGTGACGGCACGGCGCCGTGCCGACGACGTCGTCGCGTACCTCGGTTGGTGTCGGGAGTGGAACGCGATGCTGCGCCGCGAACACCGGATGTCTGCCCACCGCAACGATGCGACCGGCGGTCGGCCCGGTGATCGTCACAGACCGGCGACGCCGACGAAACGCACGGATTCCGTGCCCGCGACGGCTGCACACGACGGCGACGGGCACTGACATGCGCAGCGCGCTCGTCCTCAACGCAACGTTCGAGCC
>JBIIDI010000080.1:0-8058 GCA_044238425.1 Ilumatobacteraceae bacterium | reverse complement strand
CGATGATCGGCTTGCAGCGCAGGACGGTCTCACCCTGCAGTTCGAGCATGAGGCGCAGAACGCCGTGCGTACTCGGGTGCTGCGGACCCATGTTGATGATCATCGTCTGGTCCTCGTCCGGATCCGCCTCAACGGCGGCCATTGCGGCAGCATCGGTCTCGCTCATCCGCAGGACGGCACCCGACTCGCGCATGAGTTCCTTGTGGCCGACGATCGAGCGCGGCTGGAGTTCCTGCGCTCCCTCGGAGGTGCCCGCCGACACGATGCGCGGTTCGATGGCCGTCACGAAGCCGCCCCCTTGAACTGCACGGGAATGCGTCCTTGCGCGTAGTCCTTGCGCAGCGGATGTCCTTCCCAATCCTCGGGCATGAGGATCCGCGTGAGATCGGGATGGCCGTCGAAACGGATGCCGAACATGTCGTACACCTCGCGCTCCATCGCCTCGGTTGCCGGGTAGAGGTCGAACAGTGACGCAACCGACTCGCCTTCGGCCACCTGGGTGCGCACGCGCACGCGACGCTTGTGTTGCAACGAGAGCAGGTTGACGACGACCTCGAATCGCTCGGCCGTCACGCCGGCAGGCAGTGACCGTTGCGAATGGACGAGGTAATCGACCGCGGTGAGGTCGACGCACATCTGGTAGCCGTCCTCGTACAGCGCACGACACACGTCAAAGTGGTTCGTACGTGCGGCGTGAACGACGAGCTGACCGAACCGCTCTTCGCTCGGGCAACCGTGCACGAGCACAGGGTTCGACTGCGTCGTCACGTCGTCGGACATGTCAGCGACCCTGCAATGCGACGGGCACGGTGAGACCGGCGGGCACCTCTTGAATGTGGACGTCGGCGCCCGCACCGGTCGCGGCACGGCGGCGCATGATCTCGCCGTCCTCGATGAGCTGGTGCAACGTCTCGATCGCGTGAATGAGCGTCTCGGGTGTCGGCGGGCATCCTGGCGCGTACACGTCGACGGGGACGATCTGATCGACGCCCTGAACGATCGCGTAGTTGTTGAACATTCCGCCGCTGCTCGCGCACACGCCCATGGAGATGACCCACTTCGGCTCCATCATCTGGTCGTACACCTGGCGCAGCACCGGGGCCATCTTCTGACTGACGCGCCCGGCGACGATCATGATGTCCGCCTGGCGCGGCGACGCACGGAACACTTCCATCCCGAATCGGGCGATGTCGTAGTGCGGTGCTCCCGTGCCCATCATCTCGATGGCGCAGCACGCAAGCCCGAAGGTGGCTCCCCAACTCGAGCGCGAACGCGACCACTTCACGAGGTCCTCGATGCGACCCGTGAGGAAGTTGTGGCGCATCCCGCCGAGACCCTCGTCGGCAATGTCGCGCAGCACGCTCACCGCGAGCCCACCAGTTCGGAGCTTCGCTCACGACCTTCGAGACCGACGACGCGCACGCTTCGTCCCGGTTCGGCAACGACTCCGACGTCGACGAGCGGTGCGTCCTTCTTCACCGGACCCCAGTCGAGAGCGCCTCGCGCCACGACGTACACGAACGCAACGAAGAACACCGCGCTGAACGCGATGATCTCCCAGAACACGAATGCTCCGAGTTCACGCTGCGACACGGCGTACGGGTAGGCGAAGATGATTTCGATGTCGAACATGATGAACAACATCGCCACGACGTAGAACGACACCGGGAAGCGCTCGGGAGCCTCGCGACTCGGCACGATTCCGCACTCGTACGGTGCGAGCTTCGCACTGTTCGGCCGGCGCGGCGCAAGGAGCTTCGACGCGACGATGCTGATTGCGCCGAATCCGATGGCAAGCACCATCAGCACGATGATCGGAAGATACTGACCCACGTGCCGTTGTGCCCCGGATCAGACCTTGTCGAGTTCTCGGTCGAGTTCTCGCGCGGCAGCCAGGTTCTGACGCAGGATGAGATCGCGACGGTGCAACATCCAGCACAGGATGAGGAAGATGAGCGTCGAGCCGAGCGTGATGAACATCGCCGGTTGTCGACGGTTACCCAGGTCGCGAATCATGTGCACGTATCGCCGATCCTGCGCCTCGTCGATCTTCGGTCGGGCCGGCGCACGACCGGGTTCGACGCGCTGCGGCACGACGGGAGCAACTTCGACGAGCGCGTAGCGCGGCTCGTGGAAGAAGGCGAAGAAGTCGATCGTCTCGTTGATCTTCGGCCAACGCTCGCCACCTCGTTCGTACACTGCGACGGAGACGAACTCGCCGGCGTCGAATTCACCGGCCTCGTTGATGAGGATGACGTCGGATGATGCGACTGCCTGACCGCGCTGCGGATCGGACTCTTCAAGACGCACCCAACCGTCAGCTTCGAGCGCCGTGGCAACGTTCGCCGCGGTCTCCACGGGAGTGGCACCGGGCTGCACGGAGCCGGCGATGACTTCGGCATTCTGCAGGAGTTGCGCATCGCGCACGATCGTTGCCGGCTCGGCCGGTTGCCACGTTGGCGCGGCGCCGACGAGACCGATCCCGTACGTCCACCAAATGGCACCCATGATCGCCATCCAGCCGAAGAATCCGCCGAGGATGACGAGAATGCCGAGTCGTGCTCCGAGGTTCGAGCCGACGATGAGATAGGTGCCACCGATGAGTACCACCGCCATCGTGACGACGACGATGATGCCGCGAAGCGTCGGCTCCCAATTGATCGCGAGAAGTGTCGAAACGGACATCTAGAGACCTCGCACGTAATCGACGATTGCCGCGATCTGATCTTCCGTGAGCGTCGCGCCGAATCCGGGCATGCGGCCGCCACCCTGACCCTGTTCGCCGTAGCGCTTGCCGTATTCACTGCCGGCGGCAATGAACGCAATCATCTCGGCCCGGTTCGGGAACTGACGAATGGTCGAGCCACCCGTGAGATTCGGACCGAAGGCGCCGCCACCGGTGATTTGCGGCTCACCGTACGACCAGCCCTTCGTGTGGCAACGCGCGCACGAATACTGGCCGCCGCCGAGGTCGAGATTGAACAACGCCTCCCCGAGCGAGCCATAGGTCCCCGCGGCAACGAGGCGCTCCGCTTCCTGCTGAATCTGATCCTTCGTCGACGCAGGCAGCGTCCCGCCGGCACACGTGCGCGGATCGGCATCGGCCACGTCACAGTTCTCACGCGGCAACTGGATCGACTTCATGTATTCGATGATCGTCTGGATTTGTTGCTCGTTCAGCGGACCACCACCGACGAGTCCCCAGGCCGACATCGGCGAAAACGGTCGGCCGTAGTTCAGGATGAAGCGCACCTCTTCTTCGTCGAAGCGCGTGAAGATCGTGTTGAGAGCCGGAGCCTTCCAGTTCACCGACTTCACCTCACCGGTCGTCGGATCGGTGACTGCATACGACGCAACGCCACCGGCTCCGCTCATTCCACCGTGACAGCCGGCGCAATTGAAGCCGCCGTCGGCGGTCGATGCAAAGAGTCCCGAACCCCAACGCTCGAACTTGTATTGGAAGTCCTTCTCGGCACCCACCTGCCGACCCGGCTCGAGAATCCAGTACAACGGCAGCGCAATCGTGAGAACGGCGAGGAATCCGAGCCCCAACAACTGCGTACGCTCGAGCTTCTTGCCCTCGAGGATCTCGTCGTCGTAGTACGGCTTGCGGTTGGCTGCGAGCTCGATTTCCGAACCGATTTCCTTGCGACTCGCCCGGATGTTGAACAACCCGTAAAGCGCCCATCCGCCGAGGGAGACGAAGAGGATGATCCACGCAAGCGTGGTGGTGACGGCGCCGAGCATTGGTGCGTTCATCAGCGGATCCTCAGTGCGCACCGACTGCGCCAACGCAGTGCGGTCCTTCCGCTTCCTGACCGGTCGTGTTCGTGCCGAGCGGCGGTCCCGAGAACACGGTTCCCGTGTCGATGACTACTTGGCCGTTGTTCACGGAAATTCCGAAATGGTCCATGCCGCGTGGAGCGGGACCGGCTTTGCGCTCCCCGACGCGGTTGTACTGCGAACCGTGGCACGGGCACTCGAACCACTGCGACGTTTCGCACACCGGCACACGACATCCGAGGTGCGGGCACTTCTGATAGGACGCAACGATTCCCGCCTGCATGCCGGCGAACACCGGTGCCTGACTGCCGTACGCCGCTTCCGCTTTGGCCAGCGATTCCTTCGGATACTCCGACACCCACGAACGAGCTTCGGGCAAGTAGAGGAATCCCTTGTTCGCCCGGATCGCAGCGATGACGTCGTCGATCTTTCCGGCGTTGATCTTCGAGCCGAAGCCGCCGGACGACCCACGCCAGAGGAAGGCAAGCACTGCGGCACCGAACCCACCGAGGCCGGCGCTCATCAGCGTGATCGCTGCACGGTTGAAGAACTGACGACGCGAAACACCGATGACCTCGGGATCCGGCGGCGTCCAAGGTGCGATCTCCGCGGCTTTCGGCACGGCTACGGCCGTCGATGCGGTACGAGCACTCACCGCTGCCGCCTCGGCCTCGCGGGATGCCTTGCGCGACACACGGTCGCGGAGCTTCGTTTCACGCGACAGCACACCGACGCGATCGCGTCGTCGTGTTGCCGTCACGGCAATAACGACTCCGAGCACGAAGAGCACCGCAATCGCGATGGAGATGATGGTGATGCTGCTCATGAAAACCGCCGATCAGAGTTCGAAAAAGATGCCGTCACGCCACGGGAACGTGAAGTTGAAGCCGGGACCGCGGAAGAACGAGCCGATGATGACGAGGATCGCCCAGAACATCATGTGCACCGTCATGAGGCTGGTGATGAACTTTCGATCCTCGGGCTTGTTCGACGGGTTGCGATCGAGGTACGGCGCAAACATGAGCGCAATGAGTCCGACACCGGGCAACGTGACTCCGGCAATCATCGGGTGGAACATCGTGAGCAGTTCCTGCAGGCCGAGGAAGTACCACGGCGCCTTCGACGGGTTCGGAGTTGCGTTGAAGTTCGCCGCCTGCAACAGCGGCGCGTTGACGAACCACGAGAACATGAACGTGAACGCAAGACATGCAAGCGCGGCGACGAACTCGACGGAGAGCAGGTGCGGCCACGTGTGCACCTTGTCGACGGGGACTGCCTTCACGTCCTGAATCGAACCGGACTTGACGACGGTGAGCAGACGCTGCGTATGACCGCCGGGACCGGCACCCATTGGCACGCCGCCGCTAGCGGGGGCGGCAACGACCGGGGCCTTCGGCGCATCCGCGACGGCGACACCGCCGGCACGCGCTGCCTTGGAGCGATCGAGCAATTCCTGGGGAATGCGCGACGCGCCGGCGCTCTGCGCCGACGACTCTGCAGCACCACCGCTGGCAGCCGCCTTGTCACGGGCTGCCTGTGCGCGCTTGAGAAGGTGTTCTGGAATCTCCGTCATGGTCGTTGGGTACCTTTCACCGGCTCACAGCGGTCCGGATATTCCGCCGTCCTTGCGGACGCGCCAGAAGTGGATGGCAAGGAAGATCACCGTGATGAACGGGAACAATATGACGTGAAGTACGTACCACCGGAGAAGTGTCTCGGGTCCGATTTCCGTGCCGCCGAGGAGAACGAACCGCACCTGGGACCCGATTACCGGCGAGTAGCCCATCATGTTCGTTCCCACCGCGACCGCCCACAGCGCGAGCTGGTCCCACGGCAGCAGGTAACCGGTGAACGACAACAGCAGCGTGAGCGTGAGCAGGATTACGCCGACGACCCAGTTGAACTCGCGGGGTGCCTTGTACGCGCCGTGGTAGAAGACGCGCGCCATGTGCAGGAACACCGAGAGAACCATGAGGTGCGCACCCCAGCGGTGCATGTTGCGCACCATGAGTCCGAAGGTCACCGACGTGTGCAACGACTGGATGTCGTCCCACGCGTTGGCGGCGGTCGGACGGTAGAAGAACATCAGGAAAATGCCAGTAATGGTGAGCAAAATGAACAGGAAAAAGGAGAGGCCGCCGAGGCACAGCGTGTAGCTCACCTTTACGGCATGGCGCTTCACCTTCACCGGGTGGAGGTGGTACAGCACCGAGTTCATGACGACGTACGAACGGTTGCGCGGTGAGTCGGTGTATCCCTTGCGGAAGATCGAACCGGGGCGGAAGATCGAGTTCCACACCTGGCTGCCCTGCAGGGACTCGTTCACCTTGGCAATGCGCTCCTTCAGCGAAGGACGGGGCTTTTCTTCAACGACGCTGGCCATGAATCACTCCTTTAGAACCGCATCCCGTAGGCGTAACCGTGATTGTTCGTGCGCGAATGCGGATCACCGTTCGCCGGAGCCACACCGACCTTGCCCAGCACGATGACTCCCGTCGGACAACGGTCGACGCACAATGCGCAGCGCGTGCAGATGTCATCGTCGATGACGAACACGACGTGGTCGGAAGGGTCCGCACCCGGCAACTCGGTGCCGGTCGATTCGACGACGGCTCCCGGGTTCACCATGTGGATGCACTTCCACGGGCAAATGTCGACACAGCCCTCGCACATGATGCACTCGCTCTGGTCGATGTGAATGAACTGCTTCGGCTTCACTGCCTTGCTGAGGTAATCCGCATCGACTTCGACGAGGTGGTACTCGTCGGTGAACGGCATCATCGGCGGGTTGGCGTCAGTGCGCGTCACGGAGAATCACCCCTTCCTTACGAGTGGTCGGCCGTACGTGCTCGTCGGCAGAGCCTTCGGCTTCTGCTCACCGCGCTTCTGCCACCACGCGAAGAGGTAGATCATGAGCCCGATGTAAAAGGCATGGATGACGATGACGATGATGTCACGAATCGCCTCGTAGGAAATGGTGAAGGCGAAGGGGCCACCGAGTTCCTGGGGCTTCAGGAGGTCGAACGGCCCGAAGATGATCTTGTCCTTGCGCCACCCGAGATCCTTGTCGGCGTGGTCGATCCATTGATGGGGCACGACCCCGAATGCAAGGAACAGAACGAAGAAGACGTACGCCGAACCGAACATCGCCTCGCCCCAGGTGGCCTTGCGATCGACGAGACGCCGCTTGCCCACGGGGATGATGGCAAGCGCGAGGGCGGTCGTCACGATGAACGAGAAGAGGAACGCCTGGTTCATCCCCGGCCATCTCAAAACGTCGACTGCCAACATGCGTGTGGAAGCCTAGTAGCGGCGCAGATCGCAGGCATATCGTGCAGATAAGTGCGCTCGTGCATGAACTTCGGCGGATGAGTCCCGTGGGGTTAGTCTTTCCCGTTGTGTTTGCTGCTCATCGCGCCGCACTCGTGCCGTCCACGGTTGCGGTGAGGCGGCCCGTCAAGAAGGCACCGTTGTCATGACCGAAGTACCCGATTATCTCCTCAAGCGCTCGCGCGATCGCCGCACCGTCTTGCAGGGTGGAACTCCGTCCGCTGATGCGCCTGCAGCATCAGGTGCCGCCGTCGAAAAGGCGACGACGTCATCGGCTGCGCCGGCCGTTGCCGCAGAGCCGACTCCTCCACCGCCGCCGAAGCCCGATCCTGCGTACGTTGTCGCGGCAAAGACACGCAAGAAGATTCCGTTCTGGGCGATGGCAACACTCAGCCTGTTGCCCGTATGGGCATTCCTCTATCTTCTTGCGCTGTCACCGCAAGAAGAAACCGTCGAAGGTCCGATGGCCATCGGTGCCGAAGTGTACGGATCGTGTGCGAGTTGCCATGGTGCCGCCGGACAAGGCGGTGCCGGTCGCATTCTTCACGAGGGCGAAACTCTGCTCACGTTCCCGCACATCGAAGACATGTTGAACTTCGTCTACACGGGCAGCCAGCCGTATGTATCGGCCGGACTCGCCGTTTATGGCAACCCCGAGCGCGAGGGTGGCGTGCACGCGCCGTTGTCGTACAACGGCAACGCGATGCCCTCCCAAGGTGAAAAGTGGGGCGGCGGTCTCACCGAATACGAAATTCTCGGAGTGTCGTGTCACATTCGCTATGTCATTGCCGGCGCCGATCCGGCGAGCGAGGAGTGGCTCGAGGAATACGAGCGCTGGTGCTCCCCCGAATCGGAGATCTTCGCCGGATTGCAGGACGGAACGACGACGTTCGACACGATCGCCGACACGTTCAACATGCTCGAGAATCCGCCGCGAGTCGTCGG
>JBIIDI010000079.1:0-8107 GCA_044238425.1 Ilumatobacteraceae bacterium | reverse complement strand
CGTTGCCGCCGAAGATCGGCGTCGTGGCGACGACGCCGTCACCCGTTACAGCAACGTCGACGTTGTTCGTGAGCACGGGGCGGTCGATCTTCACCGACAGACGCGACATGACGTCACGTCCCTCGTAGTTCTGCGGGAAGAGCACGAGGTCGGGAGTCTCGCCACCGTCGATGACGGACTTCATCGCGGATGCGACGGCGACGCCGACCATGCGACCGGCGAGATCGCCCGTCGCGTACACCTTCGTCGCGCCGTGATTGCCGAGTTCGGTTGCCACTGCGGCTCCGTCACCGGCGACGAACGCGACGACGTTTGCCGTGAGCGAACGGGCCTTCGCGAGCAGTTCGAGCGTGAACGTCGTGGGCGCGCCGTTCGAGAGCTGGGCAAATACCCAAACGTTATTGACGTTGTTCGACATGGTTCGTCTACCTCAGATGACTTTCAGGTTTTCCAGGAATGACACGATCTTGTTGAACGACTCGCCGTCGTCCTCGACGACCTGACCGGCTTTGCGCTCCTCGGCCTTCGCCACGGAGACGACCTTCTGCCCCGCGCCGGCCCAGCCGACGGGAGTCACGCCGAGATCGGCTGCGGTCCACGTGACGATCTCCTTCTTCTTTGCGTCCATGATTCCCTTGAAGCTCGGGTAGCGCGGCTCGACGACGCCGGCCGTCACGCTGATGAGTGCCGGCAACGGGCACTCGACTTCGTCGTAACCACCCTCGCTCTGACGATCGACTTTCAACGACGATCCCTCGACCTTCACCTTCTTCGCGAACGTCACCGACGGAAGTCCAAGTACCTCGGCCATCTGCTCCGGCACGGTGCCGGTGTAGCCGTCGGTCGACTCGGTCGCGGCGATGACGAGATCGGGCATTCCCGCCTTCGTGATCGCAGCGGCGAGAATCTTCGCCGTCGTCAGTGCGTCGGATCCGGCGAGTGCGGGGTCGGAGACGAGCACGCCCTTGGCCGCACCCATGGCGAGCGCCGTGCGCATGCCGGCCGTTTCACCGTTCGGCGCCATCGACACGATGCTCACTTCGCCGCCACCGGCTGCCGCAACGAGCTGCAATGCCATCTCGACTCCGTACGCGTCGGAGTCGTCGAGAATGAGCTTGCCGTCACGCTTCAGCGTGTTCGATGACGGATCCAGGGCCCCGGGGCTCGCCGGATCGGGAATTTGCTTGACGCAGACGACGATCTTCATGGCGACCATTGTGGCCCTTCGCCCGACGAACGTCCCAATCGGACGGGCAAACACCGTCCCAATGGGACGGACAAACACAGTCCCAATGGGACGGACAAACACAGTCCGGAACGGACGCGCAATCAGTGCGTCGCATCGGCCCGTGAGGTGTGACCTGCGACTCCCCGGTGCCGTTGGTACGGTGAGGAGCCTTGCGGATCCTGCTCATCGTCAACGCATTCGCCACGTCGGTCACCCCGCGCAACACCGTCCAGGTCCACCAGTACCTGGCACGGCACCACGACGTTCAGGTCGTCGAAACGAGCGAGCGCGGCCACGCGACGAAGTTTGCCCGGGATGCCGTCGAACGCGGCCTTGACGCCGTCATCGCCTTCGGCGGCGACGGCACCCTGAACGAGGTCGCCACCGGGCTGGCCGGTTCGACGACGGCGCTCGGCGTGCTTCCGGGCGGTTCGACGAACGTTTTTGCCCGTTCGATCGGTCTGGCGAACGATCCGCTCGTCGCGATCACCCAGCTCGCGGCCGGACTCGATGCCGGTGCACTCACCCCGATCAGCCTCGGCATTGCCAACGACCGGTACTTCACCTTCCATTGCGGCATCGGATACGACGCCGCAGTCGTGCGCGCCGTCGAACGCACCGCCACGTTCAAGCGCTTCGTCGGGCAACCGCTCTTTGCGTTCCATGCGCTGTCGGCATGGTTCCGCACGTACGACCGCGATCATCCGCACTTCACCGCGTCGATCGACGGCCGTCACATCCCCAACGGCTATTTCTCCGTCGTCATGAACACGGGCCCGTACACGTACGTCGGCAAGCGTGCGATCCGCCTGTCACCCGACGCGTCACTCGAGGCGCGTCTCGCCGTCGTCACGTTCCGGCGGTTGCGCACCACCCAGATGCTGCGCTCGCTCGTGAAGTCGGTGCGCGGCGGAACCCTCTCGGCGCAACGCGGTATCGACATGGCCGGCGACGTCTCGGAGGTCGTGTTCGACTTCCCCGCACCGTTCGACTACCAACTCGACGGCGACTGGATCGGCGAGACGACGCGCCTCGTCGTTCGCCACAGTCCCGATGCGCTGCGACTCGTGCAGCCGCGCCACGTCGACTACCGCTGAACCCCGTTGCCGGGGCGGGGTCACCGCGCGTTCGGTGCGGGGCGCATTCCGTCGCGCACCGCGATACCGACGTCGGGAACGTTCGTGCAGATGCCGTCGATTCCCCAGGCGATCAGCTCCGTCATGCGCACGGGGTCGTCGCACGTCCACACGTTGACGCGGATGCCGGCGTGGTGCGCCGCATCGACGACGTCGCGCGACACCGCGACATGGTGTGGATGTACGGCAACGTGGCCGCTCGCCGCGAGATCGGCGCACAACGCGGCGGCGTCGTCGACGCCAACGACGAGCAAAGCGGTACCGACGCGCGGCTCCTCGCGGTGCACGACGTCGATCGTCGCGCGATCGAACGACGAGACGAGGAATTTTGCGGGCGATGACCCGGCGGCAATTCGCCTCGCGAGCAGGCGTGCCGTGTCGCGTGCGCGACGACCGGCGGGGTCGTGGTCGGGCTCGCGCGGATCGTTCTTCACTTCGACGTTGACGACGAGGTTGCCGCACGCATCGAGTGCGTCGTCGAGAGTGGGCACGGTCGCGGGCAGGTCGGCGTGCAGCGTGTCGCACAGCGCGCGTCCGTCGGGCAGGTGCGGATCGTGGTGCACGACGAGCACGCCGTCGGCGCTCGTGCGTACGTCGAGCTCGACCGCGTCGGAGCCGATTTCGCGGGCGAGGACGAATGCGCCGATCGTGTTCTCGGGGGCGCGGCGCGAGGCACCCCTGTGGGCGATGATCAGCGTCATGTGGGCACCTCGCGTTCAGACTCGGCGATATCGGCGAATTACGACGGCGAAATTCTCGCATACCCATTGCACATCGCTCCCCGCGTTCGTAGCGTCAAGGCGATGTCCTTGCACGCCCAGAGCCTGGCCCTCGGGGCAGCCGATTACTCGTGGCGCAACGAAGCGCTGTGCCGCGACACCGACCCCGAACTGTTCTTTCCCGTCGGCAACACCGGTGACGCCATCGGTCAGCTCGAGCGCGCCCGCACGGTGTGCAGCGACTGCCGGGTGCGCAGCCAGTGCCTCGAGTTCGCCCTCGCGACGAACCAGGACTGCGGCGTGTGGGGCGGCACGAGCGAGGACGAACGTCGTCGCATCCGTCGCGACCGTGCGGCGATGCGGCGCATGGGTCACCCCGCCGGCGCCTAGCGCGTTTCGCTCGCCGGCACCACGAGGTCGATGACCGTTCCGCTGCCGGCACCGTCGAAGCCGGCATCGACCAGTTCCTTACTCGTCGCGCGCCGCATGTCGATGCGACCACCGAGCTCGGTCGTGACGAGTGTGCGCACGATCGACAAACCGAGTCCGTTCGCCTGTGCAAGGTCGAATTCGGCGGGCACTCCGCGACCGTCGTCGATGACGCGCACGTGGAGCGTGTCGGCATCGTCGTCGCGACTCAGTTGCACCTGGACCTTGCCGCCACCGGTGCGACCGGCAAAGGCGTGATCGACGCCATTCTGCAGCAGCTCGAGAATGACGACCGACAACGGGGTGGCAATGGTGGCGGGAAGCCGTCCGCCGTCGCCCCGCACGGCGAAGGCCACAGGACGATCCTTCGACTGGAGACTCTCCTGCGTGAGTTGCAGCAGGGGGCGCACGATCTCCGTGAAGGTGACGTCCTCTCCCGGTTCGCGCGACAGCGTTTCGTGCACTAGCGCGATGGTGCGGATGCGTCGCACAGAGTCGGACAGCGCAGCTTTCGCCTCTTCGGACTCGAGACGCCGCGCCTGGAGTCGCAGAAGCGACGAGATCGTCTGGAGATTGTTCTTCACGCGATGGTGAATCTCGCGGATCGTTGCATCCTTCGTGAGGATGAGGCGGTCGCGACGACGCAGTTCCGACACGTCGCGCAGTAGCAGCACTCCCCCGGTGACTTCCTTGTCGCTGCGCACGGTGCGCAAGATCGGGATGCTGCGCACGAGGAGCGTGACGTCGTGCTTCTCGTCGAGTTCCTCGACGACGGGCTCCTTGCGCTCGAAAGAGTTGCGCACGGGCGTGTCGGCGAAACCGAGCTCGGCGAGGCTCTGGCCGACGGCGTTCGCGCGAATGCCGACACGGTGCAGCGCCGACACCGCATTCGGTGACGCGTACGTGACGCGGGCGTTGGCATCGAGAACGACGACGCCGTCACCGACGCGCGGCGCGACACTCGCGTCGGCCACCCGACCCGGGAACGGAAACAACCCGGCGGCGATCATCCGGGCGAATTCGTCGAAGATGCTGAGGTACGTGCGTTCGAGTTGACCGGGGCGGCGGCTCGTCACCGAGCTCGTTTCGCGAGTGAGGACGGCAACGACGCGGTCACCCAGTCGCACGGGAATCGCCGTCATGCTCGCCGGATCGGAAAGCCCGGGAATGTGGATTTCGCCCTTGTGGATGCTGCCGTCGGCGAGTGCCGCCGCGAGCAACGGCCGCTCGTCGTCGTCGGCCGTTTCGCCGACGAGATCGAGATGGTGCAGTGTTTGCCCGGTTGCCGCGCGCACCTGTGCCGCGATCACCCAGTTCGTCGTCGATTCGCCGCGCACCGGGAGGTACAGCAGCAAGTCGGCGAACGAGAAGTCGGCGAGCATGCCCCACTCGGAGATGAGTGCACCGAGGTGTTCGATCGTGTCGTCGTCGAGGTGCGCCCGTGTCTCGGCGATTTCGGCCATGGTCGGCATGCTGAACGCTTAGTCTGCCCGCTCGAGGGAGTCGGCGAGCTGCATCAGCTCGACCACCCCCACGGGATCACCCCCACGCATGTCGGCCGTGACGACGACGTCGCTCCATCCCCGCGCGCTCGTCACCGCGCCGCTCTCCCTGCGCACCGCGGCAAGCGTGCGATCGGCAGCCGCGAGCGCGTGCACGAGAATTCGCGCCTCGCGCTCGTGACCGGCGGCTCGCAGAGCGTCGACTCCCCCGTCGAGCGCGCCGACGGCTGCGTCGAGTCCCGCCGTGCGTCGTCGGGGCGTCAAGCGGTTGAGAATGACGGCGGCACGACGCGTCCCGCGCGCATCGAGCGCACCGACGAGATGCTTCGCCTCGCGCAACGCGACGGGCTCGCCGCTCGACACGACGACGAAGCGGGTCGCCGGCGACGACAGCACCTCGTCGATACCCCGCGCGTGGTGCACGACGCCCTTTTCCAGGGTGCGAAAGAGCGTGAAGAACTCCGAGATGTCCTGCAGGAATCGCGCACCGAGAATGCGATCGGCGACGAGGAAGAACGGCCGTGACGCGATGTTCAGAAGACTCGCCTGTCCACCGCCCGTGAGCAAGCGCAGCAAACGGCTGCCGAAGAACTGCTGCATCCGCTTCGGTGCGTCGAGGATCGACAGTGCGTTGCGCGACGGCGGAGTGTCGACGATGACGAGATCGAATCGATCGCTCGAGTGCGCCTCGTAGAGACGGTCGGCGACGACGTAGTCGTGACTGTGCACGAACCGCGACGTGAGCGTCGCGTACAGCTCGTTAGCGAGCACCTTGTCCCTCGTCGCCGAGTCGGGTGCATGGCGCGCGATCATGTCGTTCCAGCTCGCGTGCGTGTCGATCATCGCCATCGTGAGGGTTCCCGCGGCGTTCGGCAGGTCAACGCGCACCTCGACGTTGCCGGTGTCGGGAAGACCCAACGCTCCGGCGAGACGACGAGCCGGGTCGACGGTGAGCACGAGGACGTTGCGACCGCGTCCCGCCATCGACGCACCGAGTGCCGCCGCCATCGTCGTCTTGCCGACACCGCCCGGCCCGCACACTACGACGAGTGATGCATCGGCACACACCGCCGCCACGGCATCAGCGTGCGGGGTCATCGACGCCTCCCAACTCGGTGGCAATCCACTCGCTCACACCCGTTGCCGTCGCGCTCGATTCACCGGGAGCCTCACCGACGAAACGGATCGCGACGTCGTCGGCGAATGCTGCATGCAGCGCCGCGACGTTCGACTGCTGGTAGCTCGACCTTTCGACGGCAAGACGCAACGCGTCGACGACGACGGCAACCGACTCCCGCGCGCCGGTGACCGCGGCGACCTCGTTGATCAACGCGTCGACCGACGACTCGTCGGAGATCGCCTGCACGTCGTCGGCCGACATCGCGAGGGCGGGATTCACACGGTTGACGACGATTGCACCGATCGGAGTCGGTGTAGCCGCCCGCAACCGGTCGCGCAACTCGATCGTCTCGCTCACGGGCAACTCCTCGGCGGTCGTCACGGCGACCACCGTCGTGCGCGCCGCATCGTGGAGGATCTCGCGCATCCACGCCGTCTGATCGGCGACGACGCCGATCTGCACGACACGCATCAACGCGTCGGGGGCCGACACCTGGGCGACGAAGTGACCCGTCGCCTCGGCATCGACGACGATGAGGTCGTAGGTGTTCTCGCGCACCTCGTGGCAGATCTTGCCGATTGCCAGGATTTCCTTCACCGCCGGTGCGGCGTTCGCGACGAACTCGAAGATCCGTGCGAGAGGAGCGAGGCTGCCGATGACGGGCACGCGCACGAAGAGTCGGAGATACTCGCGCAGCGAGTCCTCCGTGTTCATCGCCATGACGAACAAGCCGGGCTCCACCTCGACGGGCTGGAAACCGACGGCATCGCGACCGAAATAGGTCGCGAGGGACCCCTTGTCGTCCATCTCGCAAACGAGCACGCGCTTGCCGGCGCTGTGCGCGCGACGGGCGATACCGGCTGCAACGGCGGACTTGCCGACCCCACCCTTGCCGGTGACGAAGACGAGCCGGCGGGAGAGGACGTCGTCAAACGTCAGGCGCCGAACCCCAGACGTCGATCACCCTCCGCCGATCCGATCTCGACGTACGCGATCTTCTCCGACGGCACGACGATCTCGCGACCCTTGCGGTCGACGAGGCGCAGGATTGCACTCTTGCCCGACAACGCATCGTCGACTGCTGCACGCGTCGCCTTGCGCGTCGCCTCGTCGTTGTCCACGTCGACGGTGAGTTCCCTCGCCGTCTGTGTCACTCCGATTTTCACGTCCATGTCATTGTCCTTTCCTCGTTCCCGAAAACCCGCGTTCACGAACTTCCGCGTTGCCGCGTCAGTTGACCTTCAGCGCCGAACTGAACACCTTCTTGGGACGGAGATCCTCGGCGATGCGACGCGCAAGCTCGGCGAAGATGCGACCCGACTCGCTGTCCGGAGCGACGGCGGCGATCGGTCGGCCGGCGTCGCCGCCCTCGCGGAGCTGGTTCGTGAGCGGGATCTGTGCGAGCAGCGGCACGTCGAGCTCGTCGGCGAGCAACCGACCGCCACCCGAGCCGAACAACTCGTAGCGCTTGCCGTCGTCACCCGTGAACCAGGACATGTTCTCGATGACGCCGCGCACCTTCATGTTCACCTTCGCCGCCATCGCAGCGGAGAGACGCGCCACTTTCTGTGCCGCCTCCTGCGGAGTCGTCACCACGTACACCTCGGCACGCGGCAGGTACTGACTCAAGCTGAGCGCGATGTCGCCGGTGCCCGGCGGCATGTCGATGAGGAGGAAGTCGGGTTCGTCCCAGAACACGTCGGTGAGGAACTGTTCGAGCGCCTTGTGCAGCATCGGTCCGCGCCACACGACGGCCTGACCTTCGGGAACGAAGTAGCCGATGGAGATGCAGCGAACTCCGTAGGCCTCGGGCGGCAGCAGCATCTGGTCGATGACCGTGGGTTCACGGTCGGCACCGAGCATGCGCGGAATCGAGTAGCCGTAGATGTCGGCGTCGACGACACCGACGCTGTACCCCGCCGCCGCGAGTGCAACGGCGAGATTCGTCGTGACACTGCTCTTGCCGACACCTC
>JBIIDI010000007.1:0-26949 GCA_044238425.1 Ilumatobacteraceae bacterium | reverse complement strand
CGACGACGACTTCGAAGTGGCCGGCTGGAACGTCCGCAGTCGGTACGTGCCGCACGTCGGACCGACGCTCGGATTCCGGGTGCATCGCGACGGCGTCAGCGTGACGTACCTGTCCGACCATCAACAGCCCGACGGCGAGGAGTTCGCGCTCGCCGCCGGTGCGCGTGACGTGTGTGCCGATACCGATCTGCTCATCCACGATGCGCAATACACCGCGGCCGAGTTCGCGGCGAAGAAGACGTGGGGTCACTCGACGCACGGGTACGCCTCGTGGGTTGCATGCACGAGCGGTGCGCGACGACTCGCGCTGTTCCACCACGATCCGTCGCGACGCGATGCAGACCTCGACGAACTCGGACGCGCCCACGCCGCCGACGCGGTCCCGAGCATCGTCGCCCGGGAGGGAATGCGTCTCGCAGTATCGTCTCAGGCGTGACGGCCTCCGACGACTTCGACTCGGGGGAGTTTCGTCGCGTTCTGGGTCACGTACCGACGAGCGTCGTCGTCGTCACCGGTCGTGACTCGGGCGGTGCGCCCGCCGGCGTGACCATCGGATCGTTCGTGTCGATCTCGCTCGATCCGCCGCTCGTCGGGTTCTGTCAGGGACGGGGCTCGAAGAGTTGGGCGAGCATCGCCGAGTCGGGATGCTTTTCGGTGAACGTTCTCGCCGATGCGCAGCAGGAGTTGTGCTGGCGTTTCGCGAAGGAGCCCGCCGACGGCACGTCGCGCTTCGACGGAATCGTCACGCACGACGCACCGAACGGTTCGCCGCTCATCGACGGCACCGTCGCATCGATCGATTGTGACGTGCACTCCACGCTCGACATCGGCGATCATCTGCTCGTCGTCGGTCGTGTCACTGCGTTGCGCACGGCGTCCGGAGACTCCGCACCGATGGTGTTCGTGCGCGGGAGTCTCGGCCGGGCGAGCACGGCAAAGTAAGGCGCGGCACGAATGCCGGCAATGGGCGACGTCGCATCGATCGTGTTGGGCGTCGTCTTTGCATGGTCGAGCGTCGCCAAAGCGTTCATGGGGCGCCGGTGGCCGGAGTCGTTGCGCCGGCTCGAGTTGCCGACCGTTCTCGCCTGGCCGCTCGTCGGCATCGAGCTTGTATTCGCGGTCGTACTCGTCGCCGTTGAGCCGTGGCGCCGATCGGCGGCGATCGGGGCGGCAGCGCTGCTCGCGGTGATGACCGTAGTTCTCGTCGATCGCCTGCGCCGCGGAGTGCGCCCACCGTGCGCGTGCTTCGGTGGGGCGTCGGTGCGTCCGCTGTCCTGGCGCGAACCGGTGCGGAATTTCGTGTTGCTCGCCGTGGCGTTCGTTGCCGCCCTTTCGTAGTGTGATCCCGTGCGCGTGTGGATCGACCAGGACTTGTGCACCGGTGACGGCTTGTGCGTCGACCATTGCCCCGACGTGTTCGTGCAGCTGGAAGACGGAATCGCTTACGTCGCCGAGAAGGGAGCGGTCCTCAACGATCCCGGTTGTTCGTCGAGTCTCGCCCGGGTCGAGGAGCGCCACGTCGCCGCGGTTGTGATGGCGGCCGAAGTGTGCCCTGGTGAGTGCATCTTCATCGAGGCCGACGATGACGAGGAGCGACTCACCCACGCCGGAGCCATCGCTCTGTGACGTGGCGCATCGCCACGGCCGGTGCGTTTCTCAGCGTCACGGTCGTCGCCGGTGCGACCGGAACCGCAACTGCGACCGACAGCGCGGGTGCGTCTCGACGTCCCGCTGCGCGCCCGGCAGCTGAAGTGCTGGCGTCGATCCCCGTCGAGCGCGAGAGACCCGCGGGATACCGCCGCGAGGCCTTTCCGCACTGGCTCGACGTCGACGGTGACGGTTGCGATGCACGCGAGCAGGTCTTGCGCCGCGACGCGATCGGATTCGCGCAAGTCGACGGTTTCCGCTGCTTCGTCGTCGAAGCCGACTGGCGTTCGCCGTACGACGGCGTCACGACGTCGGATCGCACGTCCGTCGACATCGACCACGTCGTTGCGCTGAAGGAAGCCTGGGACTCGGGTGCGTGGGCGTGGAGCGAGGCGCGTCGCACCGCGTTTGCCAACGACACGTCCGATTCGCGCACCCTGCGGGCGGTGTCGTCACGCTCGAACCGGGTGAAGAGCGACCGCGATCCGTCGAACTGGATGCCGCAACTCGCGTCGTACTGGTGCACGTACGTCGGCGACTGGATTTCGATCAAGGCACGGTGGTCGCTGTCGATGGACGAGAGCGAATGGCGCCGCGTGAACAACGTGCTGTCGACACGATGCACGGGCCTCACGATCGCCCCGTGGACGGCACCACCCGGCGGTGGTGCAGTGGCGACGCCGGCGGCATCAACAACGCCGGCGGCATCAACGCCGGCAACAACAACGCCACCAGCGGCGAGGCCAACGACGTCACCGGCGTCGACGATCGTTCCCGTCGCTCCGTCGTTGCCGAGTGGCGAGGCGAGTGCGGTCGCCGACATTCGCCCCGGAGCGTTCTGCGCGCCCCTCGGGGCGCTCGGCACGTACCGCACGGTGCAATACGTGTGCTCGACGACGAATGCCGACGGGGTGCCGTACTCGGGTGGTCGGGCGCGCTGGCGACGTGCCTGAGCCGATAGCCTGCTCAGCCATGTCGAAGAAGACCAAAAAGCGCAAGGCCCGTCTGCGCCGCTCGAAGGCCAACCACGGCAAGCGCCCCAACATGGGTCGCCGCTAACCGCGCCTCGTCAGATTTCGTCTTCGACGTCTCCCGACAGGTAGGACACACCGGGTTCGCATTCGGTGTTCAACGGACACCATCGGCATTGCACACCCGGGCGGCGTGAGGCTGGCCGTTCATCGAGAACGATCTCCGTCATTGCCCGCGCTGCGGCAATCACGCGTCGCGCCGCAGCCTGTAACACACCCTCGGTGACCTCTTCGACGTCGGCGCGCGCAGCGGACAATGAATACGTCGCCAAACGCCGCGGCGCCATGCCACTGCGCATGGCCTCGATGAGTGCATAGAAGCGCAGGTCCTCGCGATGCCGCGGGTGGATTCCGCCGCTCTTGAAGTCGACGATGACCTTCGCCCCGGGCATGCCGAGGGTGAGGTCGCTGCGACAGCCGAGCACGATCGCCCCGTCGAACAGTTCGTAGCGCGCCGAGCTTTCGGTGACCGGTCGCCACGACGGCTTCAGTGGCGGAAAGCACTCCTCGAAACGGGTGAGCAGATCGACGACGTTGCCGCGCAGCTGCGCGCGCTCGGCTGGGCCGATGGACTCGATGTACTCACCGATCGATCGTTGGTCGTCGGCGAGTCGGGCAAGAGCTTCGTCGACGACGTCGCCCGGTACCGGGTCGCCGCGCCAGTGGATCGTGAGCTCGATCGCCTTGTGGAGGACGGTGCCCGTCGCGGTCGATGCGTTCCATTCGAACGAGTCGCGGGTCGCAAGAAACGATGCCTCGCAGGCGTGGACTGCGGCAAGGCTCGACTTGCTCAGCCACAGCGAACGCTGTTGTGTGTAGCGATCGGCGAGCGGGGCGAGGCCCTCGTGCAGCACCCGCCGCACGTCGTCGATTGCCGATGCGGGGAGCGGACGCCAGTCGGGGGAGCGGGCAAGGGCGTCGAGCACCGCACGCTGCATCGGGTTGAGTGCATCGCCGTCGTCGACCATTGGCGGGCAAGCATAGGTAAGCGGTGTTCCGGCGTCGGGGGTTTCGTCGCCCGGTGCGTCGCGCCCCGCGACGCTGCCACCGCGTCACACCCCGTGGACATACTCGTCAATCCCATGAGCGAGAACCTCGGTGCCCATCCCGACGAAGCGGCTACTGCCGACTTCGTCGCTGCAGCGCGGGTGCTTGCCGCCGCCGCGCGACGACTCGGGCTCGTTGCTCCCGGGTTCCGTTCGCCTCCGCGCATCGTCGGTGTGCATCGCACGTTGCGACGCTTCGCCGGTGCGAGCGGCGGCATCGTGTCGGTCGTCGTGCGCGGCCGACCCTTCGTGGCCGTGCTCGCCGACATGATCGAAGGAATCGTCGCGGTGAACGACATGCAACCGCCGCATGCCGATCGCGCACGTGCCGCGCTGTGGGCCGTCGTCGATCCCGGCGTCGTGCACGCACGCGTAGCCTGACCGTCGTTACAGTCCCCGGCCCGGGTGGCGGAACGGTAGACGCGGGGGGCTTAAACCCCCCTGGTGCGAAAGCGCCGTGAGGGTTCGATTCCCTCCCCGGGCACCAGAGGGGCGTCAATGCAGCAATCCCAGGACTCATCGGCATAGAGACTTGCGTACTGTCTCAAATAGTGTCTCATAAGTGACACTTAATCAAGGCTCTTCAACGCGCCTTGGTGCACGGGTGGCGCTCGGTGCGATGTTTGCGATTGCTGTTTTTGCCGTGTTGCTGGCTTCGCAAGCTCTGTCGGATCAAAATGCTGACAGCTTGATTCCCGTTATCTATTCACTTGAAGCGCCATTGAGCCGGTATCTCGCTCGGGGATACTCCGTATTGCAGCCACTCCTCTCGCCGGTTGAGGACTATTCGGTGAATTTGCGCTTGCACGTGTTGGCGCGAGCCACTTGCTTTTTGTTCGTTCCTATTTGGTTGATGGTCAAAATCGCAGATTTTTTCCCTCAATCCCGATCTGTGGTCTACTCAATCGGCACTCTTGCCCTGGTCGCCTTTACTCTCAGATACCCGGTGATCGGCGAGTCGTTGATTCACGGCTCCAACGCACCCATGGTGGCCAGTTGTCTGCTCATTTGTGGTGCGCATTTTCGAGACAGGCGTCTGGTAATGCCGACAACTGCGCCGGGCCGGAATCTGGTTGCCTCTGTTGTTGAGGGGGCGGCCTACTTCGCAGCGACGTGGACATGGGCTCCCGTCCTGCTGTGGGCTCCGCTTCTGTTGTCCGTTGGCCTGCTTTCCCGTGGCTTCGGCAACTTCACATTGCCACGGTTGCGAAACGGAGGGGCGAGTTTTCGGTACGTCTCGTCATTGTTGCTGCTTGTTCTGGCTGCTCTTTCTTACGTGATCGCTCAGAGCGGTGAGTCTGGCTCACGTGTTGACTTCTCGGTCGACCGAGCAGTAAGGGGTACGCGTTTTGCTGCAATTCTGTGGAATCCCGAACACAAGTTCATTCGCGAGTGGCTGCAGGTTGCGCTGGTGCTTTTTCTCGTTAGTTCAGCGGTGCTCCTCCTTCGCCGCAAACACATCCGCGATTCATGGCAGAGCGCAGCAGTTGTGCTGCTTTCACTATGGGCAGCGGCTTCGGCGTCAGTCATGGCAGGCCTGAGTCACGTTGAGGAGAATCTATTTCATCCCCGCTACTTCGCGGCGAGTCTTCTTATTGGAAATGTTGCGCTAGCCGCCTGTGCGGCGGGACTTGTCTGGGGTCAACTGAGGCGACCTAGGCCGCCTCTAGAGCTACGAGCTCATGTTGAAGAAATGTTCAGATCTGCATTCAGTAAAAAGTCTGTAATTGCCCTTGTGTTCCTGGCTTGTTCCGTGCTCTGTGCTTTTTATCTGACGCGTCCGATTTCCTTTGGTCTCAGCAGTTCAAATGCATTTGACATGAACATGGTCGGTGATCCTCCGTCTATCGAACTGATCACGCGAATCGAGTCCGCTGTCGGTGCGAATATTGACTTCGTGGCCGGAAGTCACTGGGATGTGTGGCCAACGATCTTCGTCGCAGGTGAACATGGCAAACGAATTCCGGCACTTTCTGAGTTTGAGCAGGGGACCGGACGTCTGGCGAACATGTTTAGTCGCGAGACGAGCTTGGGGCTCTGCTTGGTGTCCGATGTATCGAAGTGTCGGGAGTACATGGACATTGCGGTCAGCTCGCTCGGCAGCGATTATGGTCAGCCGAGTGTGCTGGCGCGAATGGTGAATGTCGCCAATCAAAGTTACGTAATTCTTGAGGTTCACACTCAGCGTTGACGCGAAATCAAGTACAGTTCAGTCTGTGTCCGACGCAGTTTTGCGGCAGTTTGTTCAGTCTCGCAGGTCTGTCCTCGGTGAAATGTTGAATGATCTCAAGTTGTTGGTGTCGACGGAGTCGCCGTCCCTCGACGTTGAGCGACTCACGCGAAGTGCGCGGGTGTTGTCGGACATCTTCAACGCTCGTCTCGGATCACCGGCAAAGCTCATCGACTCACCACGCGGTCCGCACGTGCACTGGAGTGGCGGGGGAACGCCGCGCGTTCTCATCGTCGGTCATCACGACACGGTGTTCCCGGCCGGAACGATCGATTCGCGACCGTTCGCCTGCGACGGCGAACGCGCAACGGGGCCGGGTGTGTTCGACATGAAGGCGGGAATCATCCAGGCGATTCACGGTGTCGCAGCTCTCGGGCCGACGCACGAGGCAGTGAAGGGAGTCGAGTTCCTCATCACGAGCGACGAGGAGGTCGGTTCGCATGCCTCGCGAGCCCTTCTCGAGGAACGGGCCAAGGCGTGCGGAGCGGTGCTCGTCCTGGAGCCGAGCGCCGACGGCGGAGCATTGAAGATCGCGCGCAAGGGCACCGGCACGTTCGTCGTGAAGATCCACGGCCGCGCGGCGCACGCGGGGCTCGAACCGCACAAGGGAGTGAACGCGCTCGTCGAGGCCGCCGAGCAGGTGCGTCGCATCGCCACGTTCGGCAACCCGGCGCTCGGCACCACCGTCACGCCGACGGTTGCCAAGGCGGGCACCGCCGACAACGTCGTACCCGACTACGCCGAAGTGAGCGTCGACGTACGCTGCGAATCGGCTGCCGAACGCGAACGCATCGAAGCTGCATTCGCCTCGCTGACGGCTGTTCTTCCGGATGCACGAATCAGCGTCGACGGGGGAATGAACCGTCCGCCGTTGCCCGCGGAGATGACCGCGGAGTTGTTCGCCATCGCCCGCACGGTTGCCCCGAGCGTCGGCATTGACGACTTGCAGGGTGTCGCCGTGGGCGGTGGAAGCGACGGCAATCTCACGGCGGCCGTCGGTGTGCGCACGCTCGACGGTCTCGGTGCCGTCGGTGGCGGTGCGCACGCCGAGTCCGAGCACGTCATCGTCTCGCACATGCCGGAGCGGGCGGCACTCATCGCCGCACTCGTCGCCGAGATCGCGCGCTCGTAGCGCGCAACCGGGTTATTCGAGTTCGAGCAGTCCGCCCGATTCGATCGTTCCCGCGTTGCGGTATGCGTCGAGCTTCGTGCGCGTGTCGCTGATGTCGAGGTTGCGCATCGTCAGCTGTCCGATGCGATCGAGCGGACCGAACGCCGCATCCTCGACGCGCTCCATGCTCAGGCGCTGCGGGGCGTACGTGATGTTCGGACCGGTCGTGTCGAGGATCGTGTAGTCGTCACCGCGGCGCAGCTCGACGACGACCTCGCCGGTGACGAGCGATCCGACCCAGCGCTGCAGGGGTTCACGCAACATCAGTGCCTGCGGGTCGAACCAGCGCCCTTCGTAGAGAAGTCGCCCGAGTCGGCGGCCCATCGTCGCGTAGTTCTCGATCGTGTTTTCGTTGTGGATTGCTGTGACGAGGCGTTCGTAGGCGATGCGCAGCAATGCGAGCCCCGGTGCTTCGTAGATGCCGCGGCTCTTTGCCTCGATGATCCGGTTCTCGATCTGGTCGCTCATGCCCAGCCCGTGGCGTCCGCCGATCGTGTTTGCCTCGCGCACCAACGCGACACGCGAGGAGAATTCGCGTCCGTTCAGTGCCACGGGCCAACCGTCGACGAACCGCACCGCGACGCGCTCCGGCTCGATGTGCGTCGTCGGATCCCAGTGTGCAACTCCCATGATCGGACGAACGATGTGCATCGACGTCGACAACTCCTCCAGCGACTTCGCCTCGTGGGTGGCGCCCCAGATGTTCGCATCGGTGGAGTACGCCTTTTCTGCACTGTCGCGGTACGGAAGCTTGCGCTCGGCGAGGAACTTGCTCATCTCGGCACGTCCACCCATTTCACGCACGAACGTGTCGTCGAGCCACGGCTTGTAGATGCGCAGCTTGGGGTTCGCGAGCAGCCCGTAGCGGTAGAAACGCTCGATGTCGTTGCCCTTGTAGGTGCTGCCGTCACCCCACACGTCGACACCGTCCTCGGCCATTGCGCGCACGAGAAGCGTTCCCGTGACGGCGCGACCGAGCGGCGTCGTGTTGAAGTACGTCTTGCCCGCCGTTGCGATGTGGAACGCACCGCACTGCAACGCCACGAGTCCCTCGTTGACGAGTTGCTCGGTGCAATCGACGAGCCGGGCGATCTCGGCGCCGTACTGCTGTGCCCGCTTCGGCACGTCGTCAAGGTTCGGTTCGTCGGGTTGGCCGAGATCGGCGGTGTAGGCGCACGGCACGGCGCCCTTCTCGCGCATCCATGCGACCGCGGCGGACGTATCGAGCCCGCCGCTGAATGCGAGGCCGACGCGTTCGCCGCGCGGCAACGAAGTGAGGACGTGACCGGTCGTCATGGGCGAGCTCCTGTGTCGGTGAGGTCTCGAACGAAAGTAGGGGCGGACGGTGTCGTGGATCGGCGCACGGGTCGTGCGGCGAGCGAGCCGATCGACACGAGCAGTGCGCACCCGGCGACGACGAACTGCGCGATCGCCACTGCGGGAGTGCGGACAACGTCGAGTGCGGCAACGGCACCGAGCAGGGCGACGCCGAGCATCTGGACGAGCGTTGCGACGCGAGGTGCGCGCCACGTGGCGAGCACCGCGGCGACGGGGGCGACGAACGGAACCGCGACGAGTAGTGGGCCGACCGGGAAATCGAGCTCCGTCACCCACCATGCGGGCTTGCCGATGGTGCGGCTCGCGGTGGCGACGATGACGAGGCTCGCGACGACGAGCACCCACGACGCCGTGACGACGATGCGCAGGGTGTTGCCCAATGGATCCCGCGTCATCGCTTCCCAAGGGTACTCAAGGCCGTCGTGCACCCGAGGCTCGATGGGCGTGCGTCGTTAGCCTGACGGCGAATGACGGCGTCACACTTCGCCAAGTTGTCGGTGTTTTTTCCGATGTGGAACGAGCGCGAATACATCCATCGCGCCCTCTCGGCGGCACACGACGTCGCCCGGGAACTCGTCGCATCCGGCGAAATCGGCGACTACGAACTCATCGTCGTCAACGACGCATCGACCGACGGCACCGGCGAGTTGGCCGACGCCGCGGCAGCTGCCGATCCGCACGTGCGGGTCGTTCATCACCCCGTCAACCGCAAGCTCGGCGGATCGATGAAGTCGGGATTTGCCGCCGCCACCGGGGACGTCGTCGTGTACACCGATGCCGACCTGCCCTTCGACATGCGCGAGTTGCACAAGGCGTTGCGGCTGATGCGACAGTACGAAGCCGACGTCATCAGCGCGTACCGGTTCGACCGCACGGGCGAAGGTTGGGTGCGAGTCGTCTATTCGGCGCTGTACAACCTGCTCGTGCGGGTGCTGTTCGGGGTGCGCATGCGCGACGTCAACTTCGCTTTCAAGGTGGTCCGCCGGCATGTCTTTCGAGACATCGCGCTGAAGAGCGAAGGTTCGTTCATCGACGCCGAACTCGTCGTTCGGGCGAAGAAGTTGGGTTACTCGATCTTCCAATTCGGCGTCGATTACTTTCCCCGCACGCGGGGCGTGTCGACCCTCAGTTCGCCGTCGGTCATCGTGAAAATCCTCCGCGAAGCGTTCGCGCTGCGGCGCGAGCTGAACGCCCTGCAGCCCGTGAAGTCCGCGTAGCCATCCCGGCCGATGAGCTACCAGCCGCAACGACCGAACGCCCGAGTTCTCGGTGTCGTTGCATCGATCGTCATCGTCCTCATGGCCACCGTTGCGGTCGTCGTCGAGCGGTTCGCGCCGACGGAAGATGCGTCATCGGCCGATGTCAGCGTGACGTCGGTTCCGGCCACGATCCCGCAGCGGTTGACGGTTCCGCTCACGCGCACCCTCGTCGAGGGTGATCAGGGTGAGGACGTGCGCATGGTCCAGCAGCGCCTCGCCGATCTCCGTTTTGATCCGGGTCCGATCGACGGCGTGCTCGGTCGCGGCACCGTGCAGGCGCTGTGGGCGTTCGAAAAGCTCATCATGAAAGTGCCGCGCGAAGACGCGACCGGAACCGTCACCCCCGCGATGTGGGAAGTGTTGCGCGACGACGTCGTCATCACGCCGCGGCGCGTGGCGGACACCGGACGCCACGTTGAGGTGTACCTGCCCGAACAGGTGATGGCCGTCTTTCTCGCCAACGGACAACCGCTGCTCGTCACGCACATCTCGTCGGGAACGGGAGAGCCGTGGTGCGAAGAGGTCGTCATCGACCCGGGTGAGCCCGGCAACAACAGCCCCGAACAGATCGCCAAAGGGGAGCAGTTGACGACGGGCGTGTGCGGTGTCGCGACGACGACCCCGGGCGTGTTCACCTTCTACAACCGTCGTCTCGGTACGCGTGAGACGAAACTCGGCACCCTGTACAACCCCGTGTACTTCAATGAGGGCCTTGCGATTCACGGAGCGATCCTCGTTCCGTTGAAGCCCGCATCGAAGGGGTGCATCCGCATTCCGATGTCGGTTGCGCGGTACTTCCCGTCGCTCGTCGAATACCGCGACCGCATCTACATTTTCGACGGAATCAAGGAGCCCGAGGAGTACGGCTCGCCGTTGCCACCGGCCGACCGTCCCGACCCGAACTACACGACGGTTCCGACGACGGTGCCGGTCGATCCGAACGCTCCGACGACGTCGACCGTTCCTGCGGATCCCGCGTCGGTGACGACGACGACTGTCGCCGGCGCCTGACACGCACCTAAGGTGACGGTGATGTCCGAGCGCATCCCGTACGACGAGTTCGCACTGTTTGCGGAGAACGTCGCCGAGTTCGGCCTCTCTGCTTCGCCGACTCCCGTCGTGCGCAGGATCACCCACCGCACGAGGAGCGGCGCAACGGTGAGTGCCCTGCAGTGGGGTGTTGCATCACCGCGGGTCGTGCTCGTGCACGGCGGTGCACAGAACGCCCATACCTGGGACACGGTCGCTCTCGATCTCGACGTTCCGTTGGTTGCCGTCGATCTCCCGGGTCACGGACACTCGTCGTGGCGCGACGACGGCGACTACAGCCCCGCGACGATGGCCGGGGAAATCGGATCGCTCATCGAGCACGTTGCTCCCGACGTCGAGGTCGTCGTCGGAATGTCGCTCGGCGGACTCACCTCGTTGTCGTTGGCTGCGCAGCGCGCCGAACTCGTTCGCCGCCTCGTGCTCGTCGACATCACACCCGGCGTGACCGACGCAAAGGCGAAGGCGATCACCGACTTCGTCAACGGTCCGCAATCGTTCCCGAGTTTCGACGAACTGCTGCGGCGAACGATCGAGCACAACCCGACGCGTTCCGAGTCGTCGCTGCGCCGGGGAATCCTGCACAACGCCGTGCAGCTCGACGACCTCACGTGGCGCTGGCGCTACGACCGTCGCAGTCATCCGGATCGTCCCGGCCGGGAACGGATCACCGCCGGTTTGTGGGACGTGCTCGAAGCGACGTCGTGTCCCGTTGCGTTGGTCCGCGGAGCGTTGTCGCCCGTCGTCGACGATGCCGACGTGGCCGAGTTCCTCCGCCGACGTCACGATGCGGTCGTGCACCTCGTCGAGGGTGCGGGACACAGTGTGCAGGGGGACCGGCCCCGCGACATGTCGCGAATCATCCGCGACATGCTCCCGTAACGCCGCGCAACCCCCGTACGGCGCGGGTGTCGGCCTCGTTTCGGCGCGGTGAAAATCTGCGGTCCGCCACGGCGCCGGAGACGTTGACTCACTAACGTCTCACGGCATGGCCCGACGCGTCGGACGTCCGAGTTCCGACGACGCCGTCGACACGCGCGCCGCAATCCTCGAACAGGCACGAAAGTCGTTCACGGCGAAAGGTTTCACCGCCACGACGAACCGCGAGATTGCCGCCGCCGCCGGCATCACGACCGCGGCGATCTACCACTACTTCCCGTCGAAGATCGAGATGTACGTGGCGGTGTTCCAGGACGTCCAGGAGCAGGTGTACTCGGCGCTCGAGCGCGCCGTCGATGCGCACGAGTCGTTCCTCGAACGCTTCGACGCGATGTTGGATGCGATGTTCGAACTCGGCGAACACGACCCGACGTTGTCGTCGTTCGTCGTCGGTGTCGCGGCGGAAAAGGCGCACCACCCCGAGCTCCAGGTGGCGATGCGCAACATGGGCGGTCGCGGCTTCAAGCTCATGGGTCGGGTGTGCGCCGAAGCGAGTGAGCGCGGCGAACTTCCCGACGACGTCGATCTCCAGGCGGTGAGTGACGTGCTCAACTCGCTCATTGCGGGCCTCGCGCGCTGGGCGACGACGGTGACGGACAGGAGTCGTCACGCCCACCTTGTCGCGGCAATGAAGTCGATGGCCCGCGAGGGTCTGGCGCGGGCGGTCGAACCGTCGAGGTGACGGGCCTGGGCGTCAGGTCGTCGGCTGCGGTACGGCGATCGTGTTGCGTCGCGCGCGAATCGAATCGCCGATCGTGATGAAGAGTGCTATCCACACGAGCACGAATCCGACGACGCGTACGCGATCGAGCGGTTCGTCGTAGACGAGCCAGCCGAGCAGGAAGTTGATCGTCGGCACGAGGTACTGCAACGGCCCGAGCACGGTGAGCGGTAGTCGCAGCGCCGCGCGAGCAAAGAGCAACAGCGGCACCGCGGTGATGATGCCCGCGAATGAAAGGAGGATCCAGTCGTCCGTACCGGCGGTCGCGACGACGCCGGCGGGCTGCAGTGCTCCGACGACGACGATGGCCGCGGCGATCGGTGCGAGCACGAGCGTCTCGGTGGTGAGGCTCTCGAGCGGTCCAAGCGGCACCCGCTTCTTCAGCAGTCCGTACACGGCCCACGTAAGGGCGAGGCCGAGCGCGATGTACGGCGGACGGCCGTAGCCGACGGTGAGAATGACGACGGCAATGCCGGCCAGCGACAGCGCAACCTTCTGCGGACGTCGCAGCGGTTCGCGCAGCGCAACGACGCCGATGAGCGACGTGAGCAGCGGTGCGATGAAGTATCCGAGGGCGGACTCCATCACCTGCTCGCTCACGACCGAATAGACGTACAGCGTCCAGTTGTTCGACAGCAGAACCGCGGCGAGGGCGACGCGCCAGAGCAGCGACGGATTGCGGAACGTCGCCCACACGGGCCCTCCGCGCCGTGTGACGGCGATGACGACGAGAAGGATCACCGTTGCGGCGACGATTCGCCAGCCGATGAGTTCGAATGCGTTGAACTCGGCGAGTTCCTTCCAATAGAAGGTGAGCAGTCCCCACAGCAGGTACGCGCCGAACCCGGAGACGATCCCTGCGCGCAGCTTTGCTTCGTCGCCCGACGGCTGCTGCGGCTCCATGTGCGAGACGATGTTACGTGTCGACGCTTGCAGGGTCGTGCACTTCGTGCCTTCGGTAGCATGGGGCGAAATGTCGTCACTGAAAGCCGCGCGCGAGCGGCTTGCCCGGCTGAATGACGGCCTGGGTGACACGTCGTTGTGGGAGCTCTTCGCCGCACATCCCGACCGGGTTGCGACGCTGTCGCGTCATCTCGTCCTCGGTGACGACGAGATGCTCCTCGACCTCTCGAAGCAGCACCTCACCAGGGACGTGATGTCGGCGCTCGTCGATCTCGCGGCGGCGGCCGGTGTACCCGAGCGTCGCGATGCGATGTACCGCGGTGACGCCGTCAACGAATCGGAGAATCGCCCCGCCCTGCACGTCGCGTTGCGGTCGACGTCGCACGAGTTGGGAATTTCTCCCGAACATGCCGAGCGCGCACGGCGGGAATTGCATCGCATGTGCGAGTTCGCCGATGCGGTGCGTGCGGGAGCCTTGGGTGACGTTCGCACGGTCGTCAACGTCGGAATCGGGGGCAGCGAACTCGGTCCGGCAACTCTCTACGAGGCTCTGTGCGCCGACGCCGATCCGGCGGTCACCGTGCGCTGGCTCGCCAACGTCGACCCGTACGAGTTCCACCGCGAGGTGCGCGATCTCGACCCGGCAACGACTCTCGTCGTCGTGTGCTCGAAGACGTTCACCACCACCGAGACCCTTTCCAACGCGCGCTTTGCGGCACGATGGCTCGGCGACCACGCCTCACGACGCCTCGTCGCCGTCACGGCGCGTACCGATGCGGCACGATCGAGCGGTCTTCCGTTTGTCGACGTGTTCGAGTTCTGGGAGTGGGTGGGCGGTCGGTGTTCCGTCGCCGGAGCTCCGTCACTCGCCGTTGCCGTTGCGCACTCGGGAGCGACGCTGCAGCGCGTACTCGCCGGCATGGAGTCGATGGATCGTCACTTCGGCACCGCTCCGCTCGCGGAAAACCTTCCGGTCCTTCTCGGCGCGCTCGAGTGGTGGAACGTCGTCGTGCGCGGTCACGGCTCGCGTGCCGTCGTCGTCTACTCGAGCGCCCTGCGACGCCTCCCCGAGCATCTCGCCCAGCTGGAAATGGAGAGCAACGGCAAATCCGTCGACCGCAACGGTGCGCCGCTCACGGCGCGCACACCGGTCACCTGGGGCGGCGTCGGAACGTCGGTGCAGCACGCGTTCTTCCAGGCACTGCACCAGGGAGTCGGCATGCCTCCGACGGAGTTCATCGGCTTCTCGCAGGTGGCGCGCGTCGTCGCCGACGATCCCGTCGCGCGCGACGCCCACGACACGCTCGTGAGCAACATGTTCGCCCAGTCGCGCGCCCTTGCATTCGGATCGCATCTCACCGGCTCGGCACCGGATCCGCACCGCTCGATGCCGGGAAACAGGCCGAGCACGACGCTGCTCGTTTCGAAGTGCAGTCCGGAAGCGATCGGGGCACTCCTGGCTCTCTACGAGCATGCGACGTTCGTGCACGGGGTGTTGTGGGATGTGAACTCCTTCGACCAGTGGGGAGTTGAACTCGGCAAGTCCATCGCCAAGGACGTCGCCGCATCGTTCGCGAAGGGTGATGCGGGTGTGCTCGACTCGTCGTCGGCGATGCTCGTCGACACGCACCGCCGCTGGCGCACGTCGTCGTAACGGCGACCGGCGCCGATCGTGACAACTACACTCGGAAACGCAGTGGCGACGAAAATCGACGCAGCCGAGCGCATGCTCAACCTTCTTGCGCTGCTCGTCGACCGTTCGCAGCCGGTCACGCTGAAGCAGATCCGCGCGGAACTCGCCGGTCAGTACTCGGACAAGGATGAAGCGGCACGCGCCCAGTTCGAGCGCGACAAGGCCGAGCTGCGCAACATGGGCATTCCGATCGACATGGTCACCCTCGGTGGTGCGCAGGCCGGTGAGTCGGCGTACGCGGTGCAGCGCACGAACTACGAGCTCGCCGACCTCGATCTCAGCGACGAGGAAATGTCGGCGCTTCAACTGGCCGTCGCCACCGTCCACCTCGCCGCGCAGGAGGGAGAGCAGGCGCTGTGGAAGTTGGGCGCCGAGCGCGTCGACGATTCGTTGCTCGGGCGCGTCACCGTTCCCTTCCAAGATCCGAACCTTGCGCGCGTCATGGCGGCGATCGTCGCCCGCGCGCCGCTGACCTACCGCTACAAGGGCGAGGAGCGCACGGTCGATCCCTACGGCATGCTCGCGCGCCGCGGCTACTGGTACCTCATCGGTTGGGACCACTTGCGCAAGGCGCAGCGGGTGTTCCGCGTCGATCGCATCGAGGGTGACGTCGTCGCGGGCAAGCGCAACTCCTTCACGATGCCCAAGGGCATGGACCTCCTTCGCGCGGTGCCCACAGAGCGACAGATGCTCGCCGCAGGTGACTACGAGCATTCGCACGCCCTCGTTCGGGTCGACGCGCCCCTCGTGAAGCAGGTCGCGCGCGAGTTCGGCGACGGTGTCATCGAGCGGCACGAGACCGACGGCTCCGCCGTGTTCAACGTGCCGTGTTCCAACCTCTCCGCGTTCCGGCTGTGGTTGTTCGCGATGGTCGACAAGGCCGAGGTTCTCGAGCCCCTCGAAGTGCGCGACATCGTCATCGGCTGGCTCGATGATCTCGCCGCGGAGGCGTCATGACCCGTCGTATGTCGTCGTCACGTTCGCGCGGCACAAAGACGTCGGTGGCGAAGCGGGTGGCACCGCGGAAGAAAGCGGTATCGAAGTCGTCGGCGACGAAGTCATCAGTGGCCAAGACGTCGGTGAAGAAGGCGTCGGCGAAGAAGACATCAGCGAAGAAGGCCGTGGCAACAAAGCCTGCAGCAAAGACGGGCGGCGCGAAGACCGGGTTAACGAAGAACGTGTCAACGAAGAAGGTGGCTGCGAAGAAGGTGGCTGCGAAGAAGGGTGGCGCGACATCGTCGTCCGTGCGCTCGCGACGCGGCCCGCGCAGCGCCGCCGAGCGCGTGAGCGGCCTGCTCGTCATGCTGCCGTGGTTGATGAAGCGCAAGAAGGTGCGACTCGCCGACATGGCCCGCCAATTCCGCATCAGCGAAGCGGATCTTGTCGCGGACCTGCAGATGGCGGCAGTGTGCGGCGTGCCGCCGTACACCCCCGACGCGCTCATCGACGTGTTCATTCACGAGGGTTGGGTGATCGCCGAAGTGCCGGTCGTGTTCTCGCGGCCCCTGAAGTTGAGCAGCGCCGAATTGTTCGCCATCGTCGCGACGGTTCGCGCGGCCCAGCGCATGCCGGGCGCACCGCAACGATCTGCGTTGCTCAGCGCCACGCGCAAGATCGAACGGCTGTTCCCGTCCGACGAGGACGTACCGGTGGCCATCGACGCCGGTGATGCTCCCCACGTCGGCGAGTTGCGCACCGCGATCGCCGCGCGCCACGAGTTGCGCATCACGTACTTCTCGCCGTCACGTGCCGAACGCGCCCAACGCACCATCCGACCGTTGCGACTGTTCTCCGTGTCGGGTCGTTGGTACGTTGCCGCCTTCGACGAGAAGTCGGGCGAGGAACGCACCTTCCGCACCGACCGCATCGAGGCGCTCGCAGCCACGGGGAAGGTGTTCGATCCGGTGCGCTCGTCACGCGAGGACGACGCGGCGTGGTTCGGTGCCGACGTGCCGCAGGTGACGTTGCGTGTGAAGCCCGCGGCTGCGTGGATTGCGGAGTCGTACCCCACGGTGTCGCGACGCACCCTGCGCGACGGTTCGCTCGAGGTCGTGCTTCCCGTCACGGGCGAGCACTGGTTGCGTCGCCTGCTGCTGCGTGCCGGTCGCAACGTGGACGTGATCGCGCCGGAGTCGTGGCGCGGATTGTCCGCCGACACCGCGGCTCGGGTACTCGCTCGTTACCGAAAGAGCTGACGACCGACGTCGCTACACGGCGTCGATGAGGTGACTGCGCAAGGTCGCGGCACTTGCGATCGACAAGTCGCGCAGCAGATGCGGCAGGCACCGTGCGGTGAGCCTTGCGTCGGCGAGGGCGTCGTGCTCCTGCACGCGGGCAATTCCGTAGCGCTGCGCCACGTCACCCAGTTTGTGCGAGCGCTCGCGCTTCGGGTCGAGCTTGCGGGACATCTGGAGCGTGCACAGTGCGAGCGAGAGCCGCATGTCGATGCCGAAGCGCGCGGCATCGGAGGCGAGGAAGCCGAGGTCGAACTTGGCGTTGTGCGCGGTGAACAGGGCACCGCGCAGCAACTCGTTGAGCTGTGTCAGCGCCTCGGGTGGTGTCACGCCCGAGCGCAGCTTGCGGCGGGTGATGCCGTGCACGGAGTACGCACCCACGTGACCGAATCCCCAGGTGAGTCGCCGCAGGTACGTCGAGTACTCGTGCTCGACGGTGCCGTCCGCACATACGACGACGACGCCGATCTGGAGCACCACGTCGTCGGTGGTGGACAACCCGGTCGTTTCCGTGTCGACCACGGCGAAGCGCTGTGCGGCGAAATCGTCGGCGACGGACGTCGGGTGCGACGCGGGAGTCGAGCCGTTCACCTCAGTTCCGCCACGCAGCGACGTTACGTCGCCGGTGTTCGGTGCAACGCATCGAGGATCGCCGGGGCCAGACGGCGTGCGGTGAGCGTTCCGAGAATGTGCTCGAGCGATTCGGCGTCACGCGGTTGCGTCGCGGCGATGCGACGAATCTCGTCATCGGAGAGGATCGATTCGGGGCTGCGACGCAACGCCCGCGCCTGCCGGGTGCGCATCGCGCGCAGTGCATCGATCGCACTGTCCTGCGGACTGGGTTCGGATCGCACGTAGCGGGGTCGGTCGGCCCGTGCCGTGTCCTCGGGCTCGCTCGCCGCGTCGGTGCCGATACCGGAAAAGAACGGACTCGGTTTCGTCGCCCTGCGCTTGCGGCGCGTCGCCGATGTGACGTACAGAAAATCCGCCGCCCGGGTGAGCGCGACGTACGCAAGGCGGGCTTCCTCGGCTTGTGCTTCCGGGGTCGTTGCCGAACCGTGCGGTACGAGACCGGCTTCGACGCCGGCAACGACGACGCAGGAGAATTCCCGACCCTTCGCCGCGTGGAAGGTGAGCAGTTCGACGCCGTCGGTGTCCGTGATCGGCTCGCTCGCCATGAGCCACGCGGCGGCGGCACGACCGTTGACGACTCCCGGCTGTTGCTGGGAGAGGAACGATTGCAGCGCCTCGGCGAGTGCCCGCTCGTGGGCATCGGTGGACTCGAGGATCGTGTCGGTGGCCCACACCGCGAGCTCGTGTCGGTCGGTGCACTCGGCGATCTCTGAAATCGCCGCCGAGCGCGTGGCCGTCGAGCGTTGGCTGCGCACGGGGATTCCGGCGGCACCGAGTGCATCGCGCACGGCATCGAGCTGCGAGTTCGTGCGCGTGAGCACCGCACACTGTTCGGGTCGACCGCCGTGGCGCTGCAGGTGTCGCTCGATGAGCGCGGCGATTCCGCGTGCCTCGTCGAGTTCGTCGAAGTACTCGACGTACCGCACGGGTGCGCCGTCACCGCGCACCGCTCGCACCTGCGCCTCGCGTCCGGAGTGGCGCGACACGGCGACGGCTGCACGAACGATCTGCGGGGAGCAGCGGTAGTTGTTCGGCAGTGTGAGCACCGTCGTGCCGCGAATGCGGTCGGGAAGTGCATCGAACAGGCGGCGGTCCGCGCCGTTCCAGCCGTAGATCGCCTGCATCGGATCGCCGACGACGAACACGTCCTGGCGATCGCCGCGCAGGGCCTCGAACATCGCGAACTGCAACGGGTTCATGTCCTGCGCTTCGTCGACGAAGATGTGGCGGAACCGCCAGCGCACGGCATCGGCGTACGCCGGGCGCTCCTGCATCACTGCGAGCGTCGAGATGAGCAGGTCGTCGAGATCGACGAGACCGCGGCGCTTCTTCAGGCGTTCGTACGCGCGGTACGCGTCGACGACGCGTTCGACGGCGAGCGACGAGCTGCGTCCGACGCGCCGCGCTTCGCGCTCGTACACCTCCGGTCCGACGTTGCGGGCATGCGCCCAGTCGACTTCGGCGAGTGCGTCGCGCACGAGGGCCGTGTTCGGCGCGGTGTCGAGGGCGGCCGCCATGAGGGCCGATCGGTTCCCGACGAACAACGGCATCATCGCTCCGTCGTCGGCGAGTCGCTGTCGGACGAGTTGCAGTGCCACCGCGTGGAAGGTGCCGATGGTCGGCGCCGCTGCGTCGCTGCGGCGCACTCCCGCTCGGTCGAGTTGAGTGATCCGCCGCCGCAGTTCGCCGGCCGCCTGGCGGGTGAAGGTGATGGCAAGTACGCGCTCGGCGACGGCGCTTCCCGTCGCGATCCGCCATGCGATGCGGTGGGTGAGGACTCGCGTTTTGCCCGACCCCGCACCCGCAATGACGACGGTTGCCGTGGCGGGTGCGGTGACCGCGTTTCGCTGATCGGTGTCGAGTCCGTCGAGCAACCGGTCGGCTTCCACGGGGGCAGACTACGGCCTGACGGCTACCGTAATTCCCATGCCGCGTGCGCTCGTCGACGAACATCGCGACGGCTCACGGGTCGTTCCCGTCGAAATCGAATTCGACACGTGGGGCGACTCGCGCAACCCCACTCTGCTGCTCATCATGGGCTTCGGTGCCCAGATGATCGTGTGGGAGGACGACTTCGTGCGCGGACTCGTCGACGCCGGATTCCACGTCGTTCGCTTCGACAATCGTGACTGCGGTTTGTCGACGCATCTCGACGGAGTTCCCGTCGACGTCGAGAAGGTCGTCATGGCGGCGCTCATGGAGGACGAGATTCCTCCCGTGCCGTACACGCTGAGCCACATGGCGGCCGATGCGGTGGGTCTGCTCGATCATCTCGGCGTGCAGCGCGCCCACGTGCTCGGCGCATCGATGGGCGGCATGATCGCGCAAGTCATGGCGATCGAAAATCCGCATCGCGTCGCGTCGCTCATCTCGATGATGTCGATGCCCGGTGAGCCCGAAACGATGCAGTCGAGCCCCGAGGCAATGGAGGCACTCATCTCCGTCCCGCCGGCGGATCGCGAGGGCTACATCGAGCACGCGCTGAAGTACCAGGTGTTCCAGTCGCGCAAGTACCGCAGCGACGAGGTGTCGCGTGCGCGGGCTGCCCGCGAATTCGACCGCATGTACTACCCGGAGGGAGCCAACCGACAGATGGCCGCGATCTATGCAAGTGGGCGTCGCAGCGAAGCGCTGCAACGACTCGTCGTTCCCACACTCGTCATCCACGGAGCCGACGACACGCTCATCTCGGTACGCGGCGGTGAACGCACGGCCGAGCTCATTCCCGACGCCGAGTTGCTCGTCGTCGACGACATGGGTCACGACCTGCCGCGGCCCCTGTGGCCGAAGGTCATCGATGCCGTGGCGAAGCACTGCGCGAAAGTGACGGTGCAGTCGTGACCACCGGACCGTTGCGCGGACTGCGCGTCGTTGAAATGGCTGGCATCGGCCCCGGCCCGTTCACGGCGATGATGCTCGCCGACATGGGCGCCGAAGTCATCCGCCTCGAACGCTCATCTGCCGTCGATGCGTCCCAGCGCGGCGTCAACCCCGACGTCATGCTGCGCGGACGACGCAACATCGCCGTTG
The DNA here is from genome assembly GCA_044238425.1 of Ilumatobacteraceae bacterium. Taxonomy (GTDB): domain Bacteria; phylum Actinomycetota; class Acidimicrobiia; order Acidimicrobiales; family Ilumatobacteraceae; genus F1-60-MAGs027. The sequence goes on along the minus strand of JBIIDI010000007.1, from coordinate 6,027 downwards.
ATTTGAAGAACCCCGACGGCGTCGCCGTCGCACTCGATCTCATCGCCTCGGCCGACGGCGTTATCGAAGGATTCCGCCCCGGCGTCATGGAACGTCTCGGTCTCGGCCCCGACGTGTGCCTTGCGCGCAACTCGAAGCTCGTCTTCGGTCGCATGACCGGATGGGGACAGGACGGGCCGTACGCCCAAGCCGCGGGACACGACATCAACTACATCTCGCTCGCCGGTGCCCTCGCCCACATTCGGCGTGCCGGTGAGCGCCCGGTTCCGCCGCTCAACCTCGTCGGCGATTTCGGCGGCGGTGGAATGCTGCTCGCCTTCGGCATGGTGTGCGCGTTGTTCGAGGCACAGCGCACCGGCAAGGGACAGGTCGTCGATGCAGCCATGGTCGACGGTGCGGCGTTGCTCATGACGATGTTCTGGGGGTTCCGCTCGACGGGTCTCTTCGACATCGACGCACCGGGTACGGGCATGCTCGACCTCGGTGCGCACTTCTACGACGTGTACGAGTGCAAGGACGGCAAGTACGTGACCGTCGGCGCCATCGAACCGCAGTTCTACGCGTTGCTGCTCGAAAAGACCGGGCTGACGAACGATTCCGACTTCCAGCGGCAGATGGATCGCAACAACTGGCCCGCGCTGAAGAAGCGACTCGAGGAAGTCATGCGCACGAAGACGCAGGCCGAGTGGTGCGAGCTCATGGAGACGACCGACGCGTGCTTCGCGCCGGTGCTCACCATGAGCGAGGCCACGCGCCATCCGCACAACGTGCACCGTCGGACGTTCCTCAACGTCGACGGATTGCCGCAGCCCGCACCCGCGCCGCGGTTCTCCGCCACACCGGCCGCCGACCCGACGTCGGCCGAGTTCCCCGGTGCGAGCACGACGGCGGTTCTGCGCGACTGGGGAATCGATGCGGCGCGTATCGAGTCGCTCGTCGCCGCAGGCGCCGTGAAGCAAGCCTGAACGGCGGGTCGGTCGATGGCCACGCTCGTCATGTTGCACGCGCACCCCGATGATGAATGTCTCATCACCGGCGGCTCGATTGCCAAGCTCGTCGCCGAAGGGCACCGCGTCGTTCTCGTCGTCGCCACCGACGGTCGCCACGGTGAGGTGCCGGAGAACCTCGCACCGGGGGAGACGCTCATTGACCGCCGTCGTCGCGAGTTGCACGCTTCGGCCGACGTCCTCGGCATCGCCCGCGTCGAATGGCTGAACTACGCCGACAGCGGCATGACCGGCTGGCCGCAGAACTCCGCACCCGAGGCCTTCATCAATGCCGACATCGACGTCGTCGCGAGTCGCCTTGCCGCGATCGTTCGCGAGGAGATGGCCGGTGGCGTTCGTGTGGCTCTCAGCACGTACGACTGGCACGGCAACTACGGCCACCCCGACCACCTCATGGTGCACAAGGTGGGGCATCGCGCGGCGGCGCTCGCGGGAATCGACGAAATCTACGAATGCACCTTGAACCGCGACTTCTACGTGCGCTCTCTCGCGGTGGCGAAACAAGCCGGCATCGATCTCGACTGGGATCCCGAAGCTCCTGCCGACGACGGCAACCCGATGGGTGAGCCGGAAAGCGTCATCACCCACCACATCGACGTGCGCGACTACCGCCACGTCAAGCGTGCGGCGATCGCATGCCACGCAAGTCAGGTCACCGACTCGTCGTTCTTCCTCGACATGAGTGACGAGATGTTCGCAATGGCGTTCTCCACCGAGTGGTTCATCCGTGTCGGTGCGAAGGCGCCCGATTCGCGCGCGGCCCTCTTCGACGACTGATCACGCAACGGTCGCGGAACGGTAGATTCAATGACCGTGTACGGAACGGTTCTCGCGTCGACGCTGTCGAACCTCCACGAGAACTTCGCCTGGTTCCAGATCATCGGCAACGGTCTCGCCGGTGCTTGGGCTCTCGGCGCGCACAAGGTGCATGCCCTGCGCGGACGCCCGTTGTGGTGGTACACGGTCGCGGCGCAACTCACCGTGTTCGTTCAGGTCATCCTCGGAGTCGCCATGGTGAACGCCGAGGGACGCGTCTTCCCGCAGTTCCACGCCTTCTACGGATTCGTCGCGATCATCGCCGTGGCGATTCTCTACTCGTACCGGGCGCAACTGCGCCACAAGCTGTACCTGCTGTACGGCTTCGGCGGCCTGTTCCTCATGGGACTCGGAATCCGCGCGATGCTCGTCGGCCAGAGCTGACGCTTCGCGCCGACCCTACGTGTCGGCTTGCGCCGACCGGATGTAGCGGCTTGTGACCGTGTTTATCGGCTCGCGGCTGTGTTTATCGGCTCGCGCCGACATGGGCAGCCAGTTCGCTCTCGAGTGAGTCGAGTGCGGCGTGCAGATCCTTCGGCACGCGACCGTCGAACGACGCGTAGTGCTCGCGAATCTGGTCGACGGCATCCTTCCAGCCCGCAACGTCGACGCTGAGAATCTCGTGGAGATCGTCCGCGGCGACGTCGAGGTTGGTCGTGTCGATGGCGTCGGTCGTCGGCAGCATGCCGATGGGCGTGCGCACGGCGTCGGCCTTGCCGTCGACGCGCTCGAACACCCACTTCAGCACGCGGCTGTTCTCGCCGAATCCGGGCCACAGGAAGCGGCCGTTGTCGTCGCGGCGGAACCAGTTGACGAAGAAGATCTTCGGCAACTTCGCTGCATCGGCCTTCTTGCCGAGACGCAGCCAGTGGGCAAAGTAGTCGGCCATGTTGTAGCCACAGAAGGGGAGCATCGCCATTGGATCGAAGCGCAACTTGCCGACCGCACCGGCCTGCGCCGCGGTCGTCTCGCTCGCCATGATCGAACCGAGGAACACGCCGTGGTCCCAGTCGAACGCTTCGGTAACGAGCGGCACGGTTGTGCGACGGCGACCACCGAAGAGAATCGCCGAAATCGGCACGCCGCGCGGGTCCTGCCATTCGGGTGCGATCGACGGGCACTGCGACGCCGGTGCGGTGAAGCGTGCGTTCGGATGCGCTGCGGGAGTCGTCGACTCGGGAGTCCACGCCTGGTCGCGCCAGTCGGTGGCGCGTGCCGGCGGCTCGTCGGTCATTCCCTCCCACCACACGTCACCGTCGGGGGTGAGTGCGGTGTTCGTGAACAGACAGTTGCCGGTGAGCGTGTGCATCGCGTTCGCATTCGTCGACCAACCCGTGCCCGGTGCAACTCCGAAGAAGCCGGCCTCGGGGTTGATCGCGTACAGCCGACCGTCGTCGCCGAACTTCATCCAGCAGATGTCGTCGCCGACCGTCTCGGCCTTCCAGCCCGGGATCGTCGGCACGAGCATCGCGAGGTTCGTCTTGCCGCATGCCGAGGGGAACGCCGCGGCGACGTACTTCTTCTCACCCTGCGGGTTCGTCAGCTTGACGATGAGCATGTGTTCGGCGAGCCAGCCGTCGTCGCGCGCCATGACCGACGCGATGCGCAGGGCGAAGCACTTCTTGCCGAGCAACGCGTTGCCGCCGTAGCCCGAACCGTACGACCAGATTTCGCGGGTCTCGGGGAAGTGCACGATGTACTTGTTGTCTGGGTTACACGGCCACGGCACGTCCTTCTGTCCGGCCGCAAGCGGCGCGCCGACGGAGTGCACGCACGGCACCCAGTCGCCGTTGCCGAGCACGTCGAGAGCGCCCTGACCCATGCGGGTCATGATCTTCATGCTCACTGCCACGTATGCGCTGTCGGTGAGCTGCACGCCGATGTGGGCGATCGAGGATCCGAGCGGGCCCATGGAGAAGGGCACGACGTACATCGTGCGACCGCGCATCGCGCCGGTGTACAGCGACGTCATCTCACGGCGCATCTCGTCGGGTTCGCGCCAGTTGTTGTTCGGACCGGCATCGACCTTGTCGCGCGAGCAAATGAACGTGCGGTCCTCGACGCGAGCGACGTCGCCCGGATCGGAATGCGCCCAGTAAGAGTTCGGGCGCTTCGCGTCGTCGAGCTTGGTGAAGGTTCCCGCCGCAACGAGCTCGCCGCACAAACGGTCGTATTCAGCGTCGGTGCCGTCGCACCAGTACACCGAGTCGGGCTGCAGGATCGCCGCCCAATCATCGACCCATTTCTTCAGCTTGGGATTCGTCGTGCTGGCCGCCATGGTGTGTGTCCTTTCCAGCGCCGGTGCCGACGGCGGGGGTCGTCGGCTGGGTGCCGTATGAACGGTGGGTTACGGGTGACTAGGGAGATTAGTGACCGGGCGTGCCCATGTCGCGCTCAGAGCCGATGCGCAGCTGTGTCGCACGTCCCGAACCGTCGAGGGTGAAGGTGACTCGCTGACCCTGACGCAACATGCGGAAAATCGAGCCTTCGAGAGCATCCGGGGCGAGGTCGAATTCGCCGAGATCCGTGTCCCGCAAGACGACGCCGTCGCCGGTTGCGGGATCGTATGCCTTGATCACACCTTGCATCGCGGTCACCGTACCACAGGTAATCTTTGACGGTGTCGGTCCTCGAGCAGCTCGGTGCTGATGCCCTACGTCACACCATCGTCACGTACCGCGACACCCTGAAACGGCACCAGGCCGACCTCAACAGCCTGAACGTCTACCCGGTTCCCGACGGCGACACCGGCACGAACATGGCCCGCACGCTCGACGCCGTCGTCGCCGAGCTCGACCGTGCGCCCGCTGCACTCGACGACACGTGCAAGGCGATCAGTCACGGCTCGCTCATGGGTGCGCGGGGCAACAGCGGCGTCATTCTCAGTCAGATCCTGCGCGGTGTCGCTGCGACGATGCGCGATGCAACATCGCACGGTGCACCGAAGGTCGCCGAGGCGCTGAAGGCAGCGGCCGCTGCCGCGTACGAGGCGGTACTGAAGCCGATCGAAGGCACCATCCTCACCGTCGTGCGCGAAACCGCCGACGCCGCGTCGCGTGCAGCCGACGACGGTGCGACCTTGGCGGCGATGTTGCGCGTGGCGCGCGCCGCGGGTCGCGAGTCGCTCGCGCGTACACCCGAGCTGTTGCCGGTACTCAAAGAAGCAGGTGTCGTCGATGCCGGTGGTGCCGGTTTTCTGCTCTTCCTCGACGCCGCATTGCACGTCGTCGACGGTGAGCCGTTGCCCGAGCCGACGGGTGTCACCGCCGCGGTCGTTGCGCCGAGCTCGATCTCGAAGGATCTCGACGATCATTCGACGAACATCGCCGACCTGCGTTACGAGGTGATGTTCCTTCTCGACATCGACGATGCCGTCGTGCGCGACTTCAAGAACCGCTGGGGCGAAATCGGCGACTCGATCGTCGTCGTCGGCGGCGACCGTTTGTACAACTGCCACGTACATACGAACGACATCGGTGCGGCAATCGAAGCACCGATCCAGGTCGGCGGTCGTCCGTACAACATTCGCGTCACCGACCTCTTCGAGGAAGTCGCCGAGGAGCACGAGCGCCGCGAGGCGGCGATCGGCACCCCCGAGCACAAGCCGAATGCGGCACTGCCGCCCGTCACATGTGCGGTCGTTGCCGTCGCGAGCGGTGACGGAATCGCCGAGCTGTTCGGCCAGATGGGCGTGCACGGCGTGGTCACCGGTGGGCAAACGCTGAACCCGTCGACGCAGGAGTTGCTCGATGCCGTCGAGCACATGAACGCCGCCGACATCGTCGTGCTGCCGAACAACAAGAACATCATCGCCGTCGCGAACCAGCTCGCGTCACTGACGAAGAAGCGCGTTGAAGTGGTGCCGACGTGTTCGATGCCCGAGGCACTTGCGGCTCTCGTGCACTACGACCCCGAGGCCGATGCCGCCACGAACGCCGCGGCGATGAACGCGGCGATTGCCGGTGTCGCCACCGGAGAGGTGACGTTTGCGGTGCGCGACACGACGTCGGACATCGGTTCGATCACCGCCGGTCACGCCATCGGTCTCATGCGCGGCGACGGTGTCGTCGCCACGTCGCCCGACGTCTTCGAGTGCGTCACGGCGTTGCTCGACCAACTCGTCACACCCGAACGCGAGCTCGTCACGATCATCACCGGTGTCGATGCAGATGCGGTCGTCACGTCGAAAATCGTCGAGTGGTTG
>JBIIDI010000078.1:0-8364 GCA_044238425.1 Ilumatobacteraceae bacterium | reverse complement strand
TTCGTCGCCAAGGGCATCGCCACGAAGGACGATGCGAGTTCGATCGCGATCATCGCGGTTCCCGCCGGTGTGGTCGGTGGACGTCTGTACCACGTGGCAACGACGTGGGAGAAGTACTCGGAGAACCCGGGCGAGATCATCCAGGTGTGGAAGGGCGGCCTCGGCATCTGGGGCGGCATCACGCTCGGCGTGATCGTCGGCATCTGGGCGGCAAAGCGCCGGGGGATTGCGCTTGGGCCCGCACTCGGTGCGGTGGCGCCCAGTCTCGCGTTCGCGCAGGCGATCGGTCGCTGGGGCAACTGGTTCAACCAGGAACTTTTCGGTCGTGCCACGACGCTGCCGTGGGGTTTGGAAATCTCCGACAAGAACCTGCCGCGCGGTGTCGAGAGCGGCACGTTGTTCCACCCGACGTTTCTCTACGAATCGATCGGTTGTGCGCTGCTCGGTGTTGTGCTGCTGCAACTCGACCGCCGGGGCAAGGCGCGTGACGGTCTGTTGTTTGCGTGGTACGTCGTCGGGTACGTGACGATGCGGTTCTTCATCGAGGGGCTGCGCATCGACCCGGCACGCAACGTCGCCGGATTGCGTTTCAACCAGTGGACCTCGATCGTCGTCGGGGTGCTGGCCGTTGCGTGGATCGTGCGCCGCATTCGGCGCAACGACGAGAGCGCCGATCTCGCGAACGTGCGCGCTCCCGGTGACGGCTCGACGCCCCAGCCGTAGCATCAATTCCCGTGCCGGAGCAGATTTCTCCCGAGGTCGTGCGCAAGGTTGCCCGACTCGCGCGCCTCAGCCTCACCGACGACGAAGTTGCCCGCATGACGAGCCAGTTGGCCGGCATGCTCGAGCACTTCCGTGACGTCGACGCATTGAAACTCGACGACGTTGCACCGATGAGCCAGCCGCTGCCGCTGTCGAACGTGTTGCGCGACGACGTCGTTGCACCGGGTCTCGACCGCGCCGAGGTGCTCGCCAACGCCCCCGCCGCCCAGGACGACCGGTTCCGCGTTCCGCCGATCATCGGGTTCGAAGAATGACGAAGCGCAGCGTCGTCGACGTCGCCGCCGCCGTGGCGAGCGGACAGTTGTCGGCTGCCGCGGTGCTCGAAGAGAACCTGCAGGCGATTGCCGCCCGCGAAGCCGAAGTGCATGCGTTCAACCTCGTCACCGCCGATGCGGCCCGCGAGCGCGCCGCGCAGATCGACGCCGAGGTGAAGAAAGGCGGCAAAGTCGGCCGCCTCGCCGGCGTCACCATCGCGCTGAAAGACAACATGTGCACGCGCGGAGTCGACACGACGTGTTCGTCGAAGATCCTTGCCGGATGGAAGCCGCCGTACGACGCCACCGTCGTGCGCCGCCTGTACGACGAAGGTGCGGTGTTCGTCGGCAAAACGAACCTCGACGAATTCGCCATGGGTTCGAGCACCGAGAACTCGGCGTTCGGCCCGACGCGCAACCCGCTCGACACGTCGCGCGTGCCGGGTGGATCGAGCGGTGGCAGTGCCGCCGCCGTTGCCGCCGGGTTCGCCACGGCATCGCTCGGCAGCGACACGGGCGGCAGCATTCGTCAACCTGCCGCGCTGTGCGGTCTCGTCGGCGTGAAGCCCACGTACGGACTGGTGTCGCGGCTCGGTCTCGTCGCGTTCGCGAGCAGCTTGGACCAGATCGGTCCGTTCACCACGAGCGTTGCCGATGCGGCGCTACTGCTCGAAGTCATCGCCGGACACGACCCGCTCGATTCGACCTCGTTGCCGCAGCCCGCGCCGCAACTCACCGCCGAGGTGTCGCGCGGCGTGCAGGGAATGCGCATCGGTCGCGTTGTCGACATGCCCGAAGGTTGCGAGCCCGAGGTGCTCGCGCAACTCGACGCCGCGTTCGCCGCGTTGCAGGCGGCAGGCGCAACCATCGTCGACGTGAAGCTGCCGTCGCTGTCGTACGGGCTTACCGCGTACTACCTCATCGCTCCCGCCGAGGCGAGCAGCAACCTCGCGCGATACGACGGCGTGCGTTACGGCATGCGCGTCGATGCGGCCGATCTCAACGCGATGTACGACGCCACCCGCGCCGCCGGCTTCGGCGACGAGGTGAAGCGGCGCATCATGCTCGGCACGTACGCCCTGTCGGCGGGTTACTACGACGCGTACTACGGCAAGGCGCTGAAGGTGCGCCGCCTCATCGCCGACGACTTCGCCGCCGCGTACGCGAGCTGCGACGCCATTCTCACGCCCACGTCGCCGACGGTGGCGTTCAAGATCGGCGACAAAACGAGCGATCCGCTCACCATGTACCTGTGCGACGTGTTCACGATTCCCACCAACCTCGCCGGTCACGCCGCGATGAGCGTTCCGTACGGAACGGGTGCGCACGGCTTGCCCGTGGGCGTGCAGGTGCTCGCGCCCGCACTCGGTGAAGCGGCGATGTTCCGCGTCGCCGGTGCACTGGAGGCGTCGCTGTGAACGCACCCCTCACCGATCAGCTCATCGACGGCTGGGAGCTCGTCGTCGGGCTCGAAGTGCACGTCGAGTTGGCGACGCAGACGAAGCTGTTCAGCGCGTCGCCGAACCGCTTCGGCGACGAACCGAACACGAACATCGACCCCGTGACGCTCGGCTTGCCCGGTGCGTTGCCCGTGCTCAACAAGCACGCCGTCGAGTTGGCGATGCGCATCGGTTTGGCGCTCAACTGCCGCGTGCAACCGTGCACGTTCCACCGCAAGAACTACTTCTATCCCGACCTGCCGAAGGCGTACCAAATCAGTCAGTACGACCAGCCGCTGAACGTCGACGGATGGTTGGACCTGCCCGGCGACGTGCGCATCGGCGTCGAGCGTGCGCACCTCGAGGAGGACACCGGCAAGTCGACGCACTTCGGTGGTGCGTCGGGCCGCATCCACGGCAGCGACTACTCGCTCATCGACTTCAACCGTGCCGGCGTGCCGCTTGTGGAGATCGTGTCGAAGCCCGACATCCGCACGAGCGAACAGGCGCGCCAGTACGTCGCCGAGTTGCGCGCCATCCTGCTTGCCATCGGCGCGAGCGACGCGAAGATGGAAGAGGGCTCGATGCGCTGCGACGTCAACGTGTCGGTGCACAAACCCGGCACGCCTTTCGGCACGCGGTGTGAGATCAAGAACGTCAACTCGATTCGCGCCGTCGGCCGGGCGATCGACTACGAGGCGCGCCGCCAGATCGACATCATCACCTCGGGTGGCGTCATCCGGCAGCAAACGCTGCACTGGGACGATGCCGCGGGTCGCACCAACGTGTTGCGCACGAAGGAAGACGCCGACGACTACCGCTACTTCCTCGAGCCCGACCTCGTGCCGCTGGTGCCCGACGAAGCGTGGGTGAATGCGGTGCGCGCCGCGTTGCCACCGCTGCCCGCACAACGCCGTCGCACGCTGGCCGACCTCACCGGTGCCGACGTGCTCGGTGAGGCGGTGTCGGTCATCGTCGAGCGCGGACAGGACGACTACGTCGCCGCGGTGGCCAACGTGGGCGGAGATCCGGCCCGCGCACTCGTGTACGTGCAGCAGGCGTTCGCCGACGAACCGGCGTCACCGCGCGTGCCGGCCGGCGACGTCGCCGCTCTCACGCTGCTCGAAAAGAACGCCAAAGTGACCGCAACGCAGGCCAAGACGTTGCTCGCCGAACTCGTCGCCAACGGCGGCGGCGACGTGCTCGCGATGGCCAAGGCGAAGGGTTTCGAAGCGATGGACACCGGTGCACTCGAGGCGCTCGTCGACGCGGCGATCGCTGCCGAGCCCGATGCATGGGCGAAGTACAAAGCCGGCGAGCAAAAGGCCATCGGCGCCCTCGTTGGCGCGGTGATGAAGTCGTCGAAGGGCAAGGCCGACGGCAAAGCCGTCACCGCGCTGCTTCAGGCGAAAGCGAGCACCTGACCCGACACGGTGAGGTGCACCCGGTCGCCGCTGCGCGGCAACCGGGTGGCGTGCAGGCGCGCAACGACGGTTTCACCGCTGTCGAGTCGCACGTCGATTTCGCCGTCGTGGCCGTAGAACCGCGTCGAGATGGTGAGGCCCGCGTGCGGTGCGTTCGGAGACTCGTCGAGCTCGATCTGCTCGGGCCGGATGATGACGGTGACGATGCCGCGCGGAGCGCTGCCGTTGAGCGGCAGTCGTCCGAGTGCGCAGGTGACCGTGCCGTCAGCGTCGACGTTGCCGACGAGTTTCACCGCTTCTCCGACGAACTCGGCGACGCGCCGTGACACGGGGTGCGAGTACAACTGGGCGGGTTCGCTGCACTGGATGATCGTGTTGTCGAGCATGACGGCGACACGATCGGCGGTGGACAGCGCCTCCTGCTGGTCGTGGGTGACCCACAATGCCGACGCACCGGTTGCACGCAGCGCGGCAACGACCTGGTCGCGCACGCTCATCTTCAGCGACGCGTCGAGTGCACTGAACGGTTCGTCGAGCAACACGATGGCCGGTGACGGTGCGAGTGCGCGGGCGAGTGCGACGCGCTGTTGCATGCCGCCCGAGAGTTCCTCGGGGCGACGGTCGGCAAAACCGGCGAGCCCGACGAGTTCGAGCAGTTCGTTGATGCGAGCGCGAGCCTGGGACGAGCGACGCTTCACGAGACCGAAGGCGACGTTCTCGCCGACACTGAGGTGGGGGAACAGGGCACCTTCCTGCGGCACGAGGGCAACGCCGCGCTGCTCGGGTTCAACGAGTGAGCGCCCATCGCGCACGACGACACGACCGCCGATCTCGATCGTGCCGCTCGTCGGCGCCTCGAAACCGCTGATGACGCGCAGCAGGGTGGTCTTGCCCACGCCCGACGGGCCGAGCACCGCGGTGATGTCGCCCGTCGGCACCTGCAGCGACACTTCCTTGAGAACGTCGATCGCGCCGAAGGAATGCGACACGCCGTCGAGTCGCAGCGAGAGCGAGGAGATCGGCGGTGGGTTCATTGACGCACCGCCTTCATCACGCTGAACGTGCTGAGCACGGCCGTCGGTGCTGCTGCGAGCAACATCAGGGCCACAGCGTACGGACCGACCGCGCCGTAATCGGATACGACGCTGTGCTTCCAGATGCTCGTCGACAACGTTTCAAGACCGGTCGGACGCAGCAGCAGGGTGGTGGGCAGCTCTTTCACCGCGCCGAGCAGGGCGAGTGCGCCACCGGCGGCGATGCCCGGCAGCGCGACGGGAATCGTGACGCGGCGCAAGGTGGCCATACGTGACGTGCCGAGCGAGCGCGCGACGTCCTCGAGCACCGGGGTGGACTGTTCGACGGCCGTGCGCACCGCACCGACGACGAGCGGCAGGAAGATGATCATCTGGCCGAACACGAGCAACGGCACGTGTTGGTACAGCGGCCGCACGAGGTTGATGCCGAGGTACACGACGGCGAGTGCAACCACGATTCCGGGCAGGGAGTGCGTGAGGTACACGCTCGCCTCGGTAGCGCGGGTGAAACGTCCCGAAAAACGGGCGATGGCGATGCCGACGGGTAGCGCGAGGAGAATGGTGGCGAGCGCGGTGGCGATGCCGATGCCGAAAGAATCGCGGATGGTGATCGCAACGTCGTTCCAGTCGGTGACTGCGGTGCCGCGGCGCATCCATCCCGCAACGCTGACGATCGGCACGCCGACGGAAACGCCGATGACGACGACCGACCACACGACGGCGGTGATCCGAATTGCGCGCGGGGACACCTGCACGCTGCGCCGGTTGAGACCGCGACCGAGTCGGCTGCGCGTGGTGCGGCCGCGCACGCGACGCTCGAGTGCGATGAGCAGCGCGGCGATGACGACGAGCACGAGAGCGAGGATGGCGGCGCGCGTCGGGTTGAAGCCGGAGCGGTATGCACCGAAGATCACCCACGTGAAGGTTTCGTAGCGCATCGCCGCCACGGCACCGAAGTCGCTGACGACGTACAGCGCCACCAGCAGACCGCCGCCGACGATGGCCGGTCGCACCTGACGCAACGACACGCGCCACGCCGCAGCGAGGGGAGATACGCCGAGTGAACGCGCGACGTCCTCGAGCGAGATGTCGGTGGCGCGCAGTGCGGCGGCCACGGGCAACATGACGTACGGGTACGACACGATCGTCAGCACGAGCGCGGCACCGAAGAACCCGGCGATCCCGGGCAGCCACGACACCCAGGCGAATGCGGCGAGATACGACGGGATGGCGAGTGGCAGCGCGAACAACGTGAGCAGCACGACCCTCCCGCGCAGCGACGTTCGCACGACGATCCACGCGCACGTCGTGCCGATGAGCACGCAGGCGAGCGTGACGACCGCCGTCAGACCGAGACTGCGCACGACCAGCCACAAGGTGCGCGAGCGGAACAGCTCGTCGATCACACCCTGAATGCCGCGCGAGAAGCCGGCGTCGAAGAGATAGACGAGCGGGGCGAGCCCGACGAACACGGCCGCCGCCGCGGGTACTGCAAGTGCTGCAGGTATCCGCGACGGTCGGGCCATGTCGGGTCGATCGGCGTCGTTACTTGGTGAGCAGTCCGACGCGGGCGAGCAGATCCTGCGTCGCCTCGAGGGTTTTCAGGTCGGCGAGGTCGATCGTCGGTGCGTTGAGTTCCTCGAGCGACGGCAAACCTTCGTACGGCGCAACGTCGTCGATGAGCGGGTATTCGAAGGTCGTGTTCGCGAAGAACTCCTGGCCGGCGGTGCTCAACAAGTAGTCGATGAACGCCTGCGCACCGGCGGGGTTGGTGGCCGTGGCGAGAATGCCGGCACCGGCCACGTTCACGAGACTTCCTGCGTCACCGTCACGAAGGTAAAGGTTTCTTGCGACGACGGCGGCTGCACCCTCAGTCTTGATCTTTTCGTAGAGGTAGTAGTGGTTGCTCAGACCCAGCGCCACCTCGCCGGAGTTCACGGCGTCGCGCACGACGGCGTTCTTCTCGTATGCGACCGGCTCGTTGGCGGCGAATGCGGTGAGCCACTTCTCGGCACCGTCGTCGCCGCGCAACACACGCAACGCGGTGACGAACGATTGCCACGAGGCGTTCGTCGGGGCGTATCCAATCTTGCCCTTCCACTGCACGTTGAGCAGGTCGTCGAGCGACGCCGGGGGCGTCGGGACGAGCTCGGGGTTGTACACGACGACTCGCGCACGACCGCTGGTGCCGATCCATCCACCGTTCACCGATCGATACGCGGGGTCGACGAGCGACAATGTCGCGTCGGGAAGCGTGGCGAACAAGCCGGCATCTTCGATCGCGCCGAGTGCACCCGCATCCTGACCGAAATACACGTCGGCGGGGCTCGCATCACCCTCGGTGAGCAACAGTGCAGCGAGTTCGCCCGAGTCGCCGTAACGCACGTTGACGGTGACACCGGTGACGGCGGTGAACTCGTCGATGAGCGGCTGGATGAGTGCTTCGCTGCGACCCGAGTACACGGTGATCGACGTGCCGTCGATCGTCACAGGCGTTGTGTCGTCGGTTGCGGTGCCGGATTCGTCGGCGGTGTTCGACGATCCGCCGCACGCTGTGAGCACTGCGAGCGTTGCCGCGGCAACGAGTGCGCCAAGTGTTCGTCGAGTTCGCTCCACGCTGCTGATGGTCATTGGCTTTCCCTCCCAGGGTGTTAGGTCTACCTGACACTACTGTTAGGTGTCCCTAACACGCAACCTGGGAGGGATGGGTTGCGCCGGTGTGGGCGTCGGCGGCACGGTCACCAAGATTTCACTCTTCTGCCACGCCGCAGCCAGACAGGGGCAAGATGCGTGTCAATCCGAACTTCTACGTTGCGCTCACCACAACGGAGGTTCAACCAATGAAACTGCCTCATGACGAAGGCATCAGCAACAATTCCAACAACGAGTCGTTCGAGGAGGTGCTGTCGGCGTACATGTCGCGGCGCTCGGTGATCGTCGGCGGTCTCGCCACCGCGGCGCTCGTGTTTGCCGGCGGATCGATGGCGTCGGCCACGGCGGTTGCCCCGACGAAGCGCACCGGTCTGCTCGATGCGGCGCGCCGTCCGAAGATGGGCTTCACCTCGATTCCGCTGCAGGCCGGCCCGATGCCGACGATCGCGCCCGAGTACACCTACGACGTCGTCATCCCGTGGCGCACGAAGCTCGACGGCACGGGCGAATTCCCCTACGGCCTCACGTCGGAGCAGCAGGCGCAGTCGATCGGAATCGGTCACGACGGCATGTGGTACTTCGGTGACAACAAGCAGGGCGTACTTGCCATCAACCACGAGTACGGCACGACCCCGCACATCATGGGCAAGGCCGTACCGACCAGTCTCGAAGAGGTGCGAATCTCGCAGCACGCGCACGGTGTGTCGGTCGTTGCGATCGCAAATGGTAAGGCGGGATGGCAAGCGAAGAAGGACAGGCGCAACCGTCGCGTGCACGT
>JBIIDI010000077.1:0-8552 GCA_044238425.1 Ilumatobacteraceae bacterium | reverse complement strand
CGGCCCGCAGTGCGAGCCGGACGCCCCTGTTGGCGTTCTATGTCAGAACGTTCTCGTCAGCTGTCGCCCTTGGGCTGGTACAGCATTCCGATGAACCATCCGTAGATGAGGTGCCAGATGAGGATGCCCGCGGGGAGCTTCCAGCCATCGGGGCCCGAGAAGAGGAACAATCCGTACCCCTGCTCAGCCACGTAGGCGTAAGGAACCAGCAAGCCGGCGCTGATGATCGTCATGACCACGCCGTAGATGAGTCCCTTTGCCACGTGTCCCTTGGCCGGAATCGCCTTGTGGGCGAAGATGCCGAACAGCATCGCGAACACGATGCCGTTGACGAAGTGCAGTGCCTGTCCCGAGAAGAACAGCCAGCCGGCGTTCGTGCCGGCAATGGTGAAGTCTTCGTTGAAGTACGAGCCCCAGCTCGGACCGTTGATGCCCAGCGCGAGTGCGCCGTTGTACATCGGCCAGGGAAGTGTCGGAAGACCGACGGCCGGGAACACGTACCCGAAATAGGTACCGAGTTGGGTGGCGATGACACCGATGACGGCCAAGCCGCCGACGGGATGTCGCTCCACCCAGTTATGCCAGCGCTGCGACGCGCTGGGTGCCAGTGATGCCATTCGAATTGCCCCCATTGTGTTGGTGAGTCGTCGGCCTGTTGACCGACTAGCGGACAAAGTACCGAACAACGGGCACCCGATCGTGCACCCTCGTCCCACAAGCTGGCGAATTCATGGGTTCATTTGTTACAGATTGACGACAATCCGTCATTTCTCCGTCATGTTCGCTCGATGCACGCGCCACACAGTGGTTGCGCACGCACGGTGCTCGTCGCCGGTTACCGCCGTGGGGGCTGGTAATCGGTGTTGCGATCGACGTTCATATAGATGTCGATGCCAACGGGGTCGTTCTGCTCCTCGACGAGATGGCCGAGCAGGCCCGCGCATCGCGCGAGCAGTGCCACACCACGCATCACCCCCATCGGCAAACCGAGATCGGCCAGCACCGCACCGCACACTCCGGCGCCGTTGAGCGGCAGTGTCTTTCCGAGCACCTGCGGGTGCACGCGACCGATCGCCTCGAACAGCGACAGATGCGGACCGAACGTTCCATTTTCGCGCGCGAGCGCCATGAGCACGGGCGTGCGCGGATCACCCTGTTTGTGCACGGGATGACCGAGCCCGGGCACGAACCCGCCCCGCTCGCGCTGGCGGCGCACCGACTCGACCGCCGCAGCATCCCACTGCTCGGACGTGGTCGGCATCGACGACAAGGTCGCCAATTCGGCAGCGAGGAAGTGTGCCGAATTCTCCGTTACACCGAGGAACCGTGACCCGCCACCGAGCAGGCCCGCCGCCAGTGCACCCTGCAACGAGTCGGGGGCGCTCGCATACGTGAGTCGCGCGGCAATTGCCGTGGGGGTGAACCCGTGGTCGGCGAGCGCCGTGAGCACGGCTTCGAACATGACGAGCTGACCCTTCGACGGGCGCTGCTTGGCGATGAGGTAGTACGCGAGCTCGCCGAAGGAGATCTTGCCGAGCAATTCACTCGCGAGGTCGTGACCGAGCAGTGTGATCGTGTCGGCGTCGGATGCGCCGAGTCCGGTGCGGTAGGTGGTGCGTTGTGACGTCATGATTCGTGTCTCCTATTTCGTGCTCAGCCATTGGCGAATTTCATCGGAGTGCTCACCGAGCAGCGGCGGCGGCAGTTCGTACGTGAGTTCTCCGGTGGAGAACGTGATCGGGTTGCGCACGAGATCCACCTGTCGGTCGCCCTCGCCGAGCGTCACCCGCGGACGAAGCCCGAGCTTCTGCGCCAGCTCGACGCCGTCGCCGATGGTGTTGATCGGACCGCACGGAACACCAACGTCGTTCAACGCATAGAAGAGGTCGTCGGAATTCCACTTCGCAAGTTGTTCGAGCAGCAACGGGCGCAACTCTTCACGGTTCTTCGTGCGATCGGCGTTGATCGTGAAGCGCGGGTCGTCGGCCACGTGTTCGATACCGAGCACCTTGCACAACGCGCGGAACTGCTTGTCGTTACCGGCAGCGATGATGAGGTCCCGATCCTTGGTCGGCAACGCTTCGTACGGGAACAAGCTCGGGTGTGCGTTGCCCATGCGGAACGGCACGACTCCAGCCGACGTGTACGCGGCCGTTTGGTTGACGAGACCCGACATGGCCGACGCGAGCAGGTTCACTTCGACGTGCTGCCCCTTGCCCGTGCGGCTGCGTTCGTTGAGGGCGGCGAGAACGCCGATGGTTCCGTGCAAGCCGGCCATCACGTCGAACACCGAGATGCCGGCGCGGAACGCCGGGCCGTCGGGTTCGCCGGTGAGACTCATCAATCCCGACACGGCCTGCACGATGAGGTCGTACCCGGGAAGCTTCGCGCCTTCCTTGGTTCCGAACCCGGAGATGGAGAGATAGACGAGTCCCGGGTTCGTCTTCGCTACCGACTCGTAGTCGAGGCCGAACTTGCGAAGCCCGCCGACTTTGAAGTTCTCGACGCAGATGTCGGCACGACGAACGAGTTCGCGGGCAACTTTCAGGTCGTCTTCGTTGCCATAATCGAGCACGATCGACTTCTTGTTGCGGTTGATCGACATGTAGTACGTCGCGACACCGTCCTTGACCGGTGGCATCCACGTACGGGTGTCGTCACCGCCGGGGCTCTCCACTTTGATGACCGTGGCACCCATGTCGGCAAGCAGCATCGTGCAGTACGGACCGGCGAGTACCCGCGACAGGTCGGCAACGAGCAGCCCCTCGAGTGGTTTGGCGTTCGTGGTCATGGGTGAAACCTCCGGGTCGTGGGGGAATTCGTGGGGGTGAAAGTGATCGAATGCCGGGCGCGGTGCGAGTGGCGATGCGCCGACGTCGTACCGTAAAGACCCATGGCACGACGCGAAGCTGAACCCGACTTCGTCGAGGCGTTCGCTCGCGGCCTGCAGGTGATTCGTGCGTTCTCTCTGTCGCATCTGTCGCTCTCGGTGAGCGACGTGGCAGAGGCAACGAAGTTGGCGCGACCGACCGTGCGCCGCTTGCTCATCACCCTCGAGCGACTCGGGTACGTGCGAGCCGTTGACGGCCAGTACTCGCTCACCCCGCAAGTGCTCGAGCTCGGCACCGCGTACATTGCCGCGCAGGGAATGTGGGACGTCGCCCAACCGCATCTCGAGTCGCTCGTTGCAGCAACAAAGGAATCGAGTTCGATGTCGCAACTCGACGGATCCGACATCGTGTACACCGCGCGTGTTGCGGTGCCGAAAATCATCGGGCTCTCGGTGCACATCGGCACCCGCTTCCCCGCATATGCCACGTCGATGGGCCACGTGCTGCTCGCCCACCTCGAACCGCGCGAGCTCGACCGCGTGCTGCGCACGCCGTCGCGATCCGACATTGTCCCGCGTACCAAACTCGTCCGACGCACACTGGATACATCGCTGCGCCAGGTGCGCAGCAGGGGCTGGGCTCTGTCCGACGAGCAACTGAGCCTCGGCATTCGATCGATCGCCGCACCCGTTCGCAATGCCGACGGCGCGGTGGTGGCTGCCGTGAACGTCACCGTGAATGCCGCAGAAACGTCACTTGCCGAACTGAAGCGCGTGCACCTGCCGAAACTGCTCGCCACTGCCGAGGTGATTTCACGCGACTTCGCCCGACTGGCGCTGCTGCCGCGCTCGACGCGTCGTGTGAAGCACTGAACCTGCTCACTTCGCAGCACGGTCATCGCGTTACGGCCTCGTGCGTGTCGGCAATGAATGCCGCCGTTTCCCGAGGTGCGGAGAAGAACGGCGAATGGTCGCAGTCGATCTCGATCGAATGCTTCGCCCATCCGGCACGCGTCCGCTGCTGCTCGACGTTCACCGCGCGATCGTCGCTGCACACGAGGTAACTCGACGGCACCGACAACCACGCCGGATTGTCGAGCGGTTCGACGGGAATCTCGCTGCGCATCGGCCGCCGGTATGCCATCGCCACGCGGGCAAGGTTCGCATCACTGCGGTGGAACAAAAACTCGTGCGCGTCGTCGGTGAGCCGCATCCAGCCCGATTCGTCGACCGTCATGCACTTGCGGAAGTCGGGATTTCCCCACGTCGCGTTGAGTGCTGCCTGCGATTCGCCGAGTGCCGGCATGCGCGCAGCGACATGGACGAGGTGCTGTGCTTCGTGGCCGGCGAGCGACAGCGTGATGCCCGTGTAGCTGTGCGCAACGACGGTGACCGGGCCGTGCTGGGTGGCGCGGGCGATTTCTCCGCGCAGATGCTCGGCGTCGTCGTGCAACGACGTGAACGGCAACTCCACCGTGCGACAACTCAAGTGTCGTTCGGAGAGGTGCTGGATGACGGGCATCCAGCACCATCCCGAGAAGAACGAGCCGTGGACGAAGAGAACTGACCCGTTGGCCATGGGGGATGGCGGACGGTCAGCGGTACGTGTTGTTCGAGGTGTGATCCCCCGCCAACCAGCGCTTCAGGATCTCGTGTGCGTCCTTGCGACGGTCGGCGTTGATCTTTTCGGCGCCGGGTGCGTCACAGGTGAACTCGAGCAGCATGCCGTTGGGGTCCTCGGTGTACAGCGAGCGGCAGTAGCCGTGCTCGAGCACGTAGGTGCCTTCAGGCTTCCACTTCGCCTTCTGCAAACGTTCGAAGATTGCGTTCTGCGCTTCGGCGGTGACGTTCAGCGCGATGTGGCGGAACGGCGACGGCGTGAGCGGCGGATCGAACTCGTCCTGGTCCTTCTTCTCTGCGAACTGGAAGAACGCCAGCGCACTGCCGTCGGGCATGCCGAAGAAGCAATGGCAGTACACGCGAATCGCACCGAACAGGTCGTCGGCCTCCGACCACGTAGCAACGAGGGGCAAGCCCACGAGATCCTCGTAGAAGGCGCGCGTCGCCTCAAGGTCCTTCGAGAGGTACGCGGTGTGGTGAAGTCGCATTGGTGCTGCAGTAGCCATGTTGTCTCTCCTCTAATTGATGGTGCTGTATCAACTGTCCCATGTCGGACAATTGTCCGACCAGCGGACAATCAACCGTCTGTCGTACATTCAACCACGGACCGACAGTACGTGCGATACCCAGCGCGGCTGACCAGCCACGCCGAAGTGCAGGCAAATTACGGCTTGTCGCGGGGTCAGGCCACGCGAACGACGGGGCTCGTCCACGCGGTGACACGACCCTCGGCACCGGGTCTACGCGGTGCTACTTCGTGAGGAGGTGGCGCAGTGCCGCAATGACACCGTCGATCCAGGCCGACTCGACGGCCGGGTCATCGAGCACGTCGAGCAGGTTGCGCCCGACGAGATGGGTTTGCAGCCACATCGACAACGCCATCGTGTCGATGCGCGGCGAGATGACTCCCTTGTCGGCAGCCATCGTCAACGTGTCGGCGAGGTGTTTGGTTCCCTCACGCTGGGCCTCGGCAACGACGTCCGCCAGTGCCTTGCTGCGCGATGCAATGACGAGCTGTTCGATGCGCCGAATGCGCCGGGCGCGACTTGCCGCTCCGCCGTCGCCACGCAAACCGGCTTCGACGAGATTGACGATGTCGTCGACCGACGATGCGCCGAGGATGACGCTGCGCATGAGATCCATTTCCTGCTGAACGGCCTTTGCGAACGTTTCGAATTCAACGGCGGCGATGAGCGCTTCGCGGCTGCCGAAGTGGTGGTACAACGAGCTGCGCGCCGCTCCCGAATCCTCGAGCACCCGGTCGAGACTGAAGTCGATGAGGCCGTGCGCGGCCACTTCACGGTGCGCAGCGTCGAGCAAGGCGCGCATCGTGGCGCGACCGTCTGCTCTCTTGCGACCCGTGCTACTCATCCGCCCAACGTTAGGTCACTACAGTTGGAGCATGCTCATGCACCCGATGTTAAACAAATTCATTGTTTCCACCGTTGTCGGTGCCTTTCTCGTTTCTGCGGCGCCGTCACAGACATCTGCGGTGGTTTCCTGGCAACTCACCGACGACGCGGTATCCCTCGGTATGAACGGTGTTTCCCCGCACGTTGAGCGGGTAGTTGCCGGGGACCGTGTGTGGCGCAGCGACATGGTGCCGTCCGGCACCGCGGTGAGTCTGTGCACCGATGCAGGCGTGTGCTCACCCGAAACCCTGGCCACCGGCGGTGGGCCAGTCAGTGACTTCGCCGTTGCACAAACCGTGAGCGGAACGCGTGCCTATTTCAAGCGCATGGACATGGCGTCGAATACTCAGGCGGTGTACTCGGCTGCATGCCTCACCGGCGACTGCTTGTCAATCGGTACGGCGACTCTGGCATCGTCAGGAATGCAGGTGTCGAAGGATGAAAGAGCCTGGGGTGTTCCCGATCCGGTGCGCCTGCCCGACGGCCGTATCCGCATCTACATCGTCGAATCGCCGGTGAAGAATTCGAGCTGCCCTGAGAAAGTTGCTTCGTACATTTCCGCCGACGGAATCTCGTTCACTAAGGAGTCTGGCTGGAGGTTGGAGGGTGGCTTCGTCGACACCGAGGTGTTGCGGGCGAAGGACGGCGAGTGGCTGATGATCATGGCGAACGGTCCCGGCTGCGGTGCGCGCCAGCAGCTGTTCGTCGCGTCGTCGAATGACGGTCTCACCTGGAGCACGCCGCAGGTGCTTACCGGCACCGACCAAGGTCGACTTGATCCGACCGGATACGAGACGACACCCGGCTCAAACGTGTTCCGCATCTATTACGCCCAGGGTGGTGCCGGGAACACCTTCACGATCAAGCGCGCGACGCTGAAGATTGCTTCGGGCACGGGGGTCACCGCCGCCGGCAAGTCATCCAACGTTCGTACGACGATCACGTGCGTGAAGGGGAAAACAACGAAAAAGGTGACGGCAGTGAACGCCAAGTGCCCGAAGGGGTTCAAGCAGCGCTAGCCAACGTCAGCTCGGCATGCGTTCCGGTTGCGCGGCGGCGTGCTCACCGGCGATTGCGCCGAACGTGAACGCAACACCGATGGTGCCACCGGCACCCCAGTACGCCTGACCCGTCGGTGAGGCAACGCAGTTGCCGGCCCCGTAAATGCCGGCGATGACGTCACCGTTCTGGTCGACGAACCGCCCGTGCTCGTCGGTGACGGGGCCGCCCTTGGTGTCGAGTGCTCCCCCGCCGAGCAATATGCAGTGGTACGGGCCGGTGTCGCGCAAGGGATGCATCGTCTTGTTCGGCATTCCTTCGCGACCGGCGACCGACCAACGCTGCTCGACCATCGTTTCGCCGCGCGAGAAGTCCTCGTCCTTGCCGGCTCGGGCCATGACGTTGAATCGCTCGGTCGTCGACTCGAGCGTGCCGACGAAGGATTTGTCGAGTTGGACGTGCGAAACGAACGCACCGAGTTTCGCGAGTCTCTCGTCGATTTTCACCGCGAGCTCACCGAGAGTGTCGGCGGTGATGACGTAGTCGGCGGTTTCACCGGGCATGGGAACGGGCCAACGGAACGGGCTTTTCGCCGGGTTCTGCACGACGTCGTCGTCGAAGATCATGAACAGCACCCTGTTGGGATATTCGAGGCGGTGCGGGTCCCAGGCGAAGTGCGCCTGCCCGCGTTCGTTGTACGGCGCCTTCTCGTTGACGACCCGCTTGCCGAAGCGGTTGACCATGATCATCGAATCGCCGAAAGCTGAATACACGTCGTCAATCGTTTCGGTGAGCCGGTGGGTGAGCTCGAGCACGACCTGATCCCACCAGGCATGCGCCATGTTGCCGAGGCGTGCCCCGAGCGTCGACGAGATGCCAACCAGATCACCGGTGGCGTTGAGTGATGCGGCCCCGCCGAAGATGGGACCGCGCAGGAACTCCCGGCGCAGGTCGGGGTTGTGCAGAAAACCACCCGAGCCGAAGATGACGCCCTTGCGCGCACCGATGAGCTTCGTGCGCCGACCGGTGTGCGCTTCGACGCCGATCACTTCGCCGTCATCGTTGCGCACCACGCCGGCGACGCGATGCTCGAGCAACGTGCGTGCGCCGTGTGCGTGCGCGCCTTTCTCCAGCATCTCTACCAACCACACACCGCCCCAGGAATCGACGCCCTTACGCCACGTTGCGGGGTACTTCAACTTCAGCGACCGTCCGCGGGGTGCGGTGTCTTCCGGGAGCTGCGCGTTGTAGTCCGGGTAATCGAGCGGGGCGAATTCGACGACACCCTCGCGTTCGACGTCTTCGACGTACGCGGCACCACGGTCATAGAACACCTCGATGAGTCGCAAACGATCCTCGGGCAGACCGAGATGCGGCTGTGCCGGGTCGTACATCGTCGGATAAGCACACCGTGCCATGTAGCGAATGGCCGACTCACGTTCGTCGACGAGTCCGGCTTCGCGCATGTGGTGGTTGTTCGGAATCCACATGACGCCACCCGACTTCGCGGTCGTACCACCGACGATCGGCGCCTTCTCGAGCACGATCACACTGGCACCGGCGCGACTTGCCGACCACGCTGCGGCAAACGCGGCCGCACCGCCGCCAACGACGACGACGTCGGCTACCTCATCCCACTCCGAGCCCCATGCGGCATCGCCGGCTGTCATGGAGCCAACGGTACGTCGCTA
>JBIIDI010000076.1:0-8586 GCA_044238425.1 Ilumatobacteraceae bacterium | reverse complement strand
ACCGGTACACGTGGCAGTCGGTGCGGGTGAACGTCGGTCTCGGCGGCCACTTCAACGTCATGAACTCGCTCGCCGCGGCGACGACGGCCCTCGCCCTCGGTACGCCGATCGACGACATCGTGCGCGGCCTCGCCACCGTCACCCCGGTGCCGGGCCGTTTCGAATACGTCGACGTCGGGCGCGACTTCGCCGTCATCGTCGACTACGCACACACCCCGGAGGCGCTGGCCCGCGTCCTCGAGTCGGCGCGACGCGTCGCGCGCAGCGGCCGCGTCATCGTCGTGTTCGGTTGCGGCGGCGGACGCGACGCGAGCAAGCGTCCCGACATGGGTGCGGTCGCCACCCGCGACGCCGATGCCGTCGTGCTCACCTCGGACAACCCGCGCAACGAGAATCCCGCGGCGATCATCGCCGACATCGAGCGCGGTGTGCCGGCCCAGCGACGTGACGTGCTCGTCGCGGTGGAAGAGGATCGCCGCGCCGGAATTGCGCGCGCTCTCGCCGAGGCGCGCAGCGGCGACGTCGTCGTCGTTGCCGGCAAGGGACACGAGTCGACCCAGACGATCGCCGACCGGGAGATTCCGTTCCGCGACGTCGATGTCGTGCGCGAGTTGGCGGGGTTGGCGGCATGATCGCGATCCTCATCGCCGGTGCCGTGTCGATCGTGTGCTCGATCGCACTGACGCGCGTGATGATCGGGATCTTCGCGCGCATCGGCAAGGGTCAGCCGATCCTCGGAGCCGAGGACCGCGGTCCGACGCACCACATGGTGAAGAAGGGGACCGCGACGATGGGCGGCATCGCCATCCTCACGTCGGCGGCGATCGGCTGGACCGTCGCCCACGTGCGCGACGGACTTCCGTTCTCCACCCAGGCGCTCATCATCTGGCTCACGGTGTTCGTTCTCGCGGCATTCGGGTTCATCGACGACTTCCTCAAGGTGCGCCGCCAGCACAACCGCGGCATCTTCTGGAAGAAGAAGGGGTGGATCAGCTTCGGCATCGTGCTGCTGCTCACGTGGTTGCTCGCCTCCCAGACGGGCGTGAGCGAGACGTTGTCTTTTACGCGCGCGGAGATTCCCGGCTGGGACATCAGCGGCCCCGTGTACGTGGTGTGGACCGCGCTCATGGTGTGGGCAACGACGAACGCCGTGAACGTCACCGACGGTCTCGACGGCCTTGCCGCCGGATCGGCGATGTTCGGCTTCGGCGCGTTCACCCTCATCGCCTATTTCGCGTTCCGCAACGGCGAGATCTACTCGGCGATCGTCAATCCGCTCGACCTTGCGGTACTTGCCGCCTCGCTCGCCGCGGCATGCGGCGGTTTTCTCTGGTGGAACGCCGCACCCGCGCGGATCTTCATGGGCGACGTCGGCGCGCTGGGAATCGGTGCCGCACTCGGCATGCTTGCGGTGACGACGAACACGCACCTGCTGCTGCCGATCATCTGCGGCATCAACCTCATCGAGGCCGGCTCGGTGGCGGTGCAGATGGGTGTGTTCAAGGCGAGCGGTCGCAAGAAGCGCCTGTTTCTCATGTCGCCGATCCACCACCACTTCGAGTTGAAGGGCTGGCCCGAGACGACGGTCATCATCCGCTTCTGGTTGCTCGCGGCACTGTGCGTCGCCACGGGCGTTGCGCTCTTCATCGCCGACTTCACGAACGAAATCCGACTCATCGGGGACGCAGTTCGCTGATGGGCACCCTCGTGTACGGACTCGCCGTCGCCGGTCGTGCCGTGGCGCAGTATCTCCGTGATCGCGGCGAGGATGTCACGCTCGCCGACGACACGCCGACCGACGAGCACCGCGACTTCGCCCGCGCCATCGGTGCGCCGCTGCTCGAAGGTGCGGCCCTCACGACGGCGGTGCAAGACGTCGCCGGTTACGCCCGACTCGTGCCGAGCCCAGGAGTTCCCGAGTCGCACCCGATCGTGCGGGCGGCACTCGCCGCCGGTGTCGACGTCATCTCCGAGATCGAACTCGGATACCGCGACGAGATGAGCCGTGCGGGCGGACCGCGGCCGTTCGTCGCCATTACCGGAACCGACGGCAAGACGACGACGACGCTCATGGCGGCGGCGATGCTGCGCAGCGCGGGCCACCGCGCCCGTGCCGTCGGCAACACCGAGTTGCCGCTCGTTGCCGCGCTCGGCAGCGACGACACCGCGTTCGCGATCGAGTGCTCGAGTTTCCGTCTCGCCTTCACACGCGACTTCCGCGCCGCGGCGTCGGTGTGGTTGAACCTCGCTCCCGACCACCTCGACTGGCACGTCGACATCGACTCGTACCGCCATGCGAAGGAACGCATCTGGGCCGCGGCGACGAGCGACGACGTCGCGGTCGCACCCGTGCGCGACGCGGCCATCGTCGCCTCGGCGCGCCGCGGTGGTGCGCGCGTCGTCACCTTCGGTCTCGACGAGGGCGACTACCGCTGCGAGAACGGTTGGCTCGTCTCGCCGCACGGTCGCATCGTCGAGCGGTCGGCGCTCTCCCGCGACCTGCCGCACGACGTGACGAACGCCCTTGCTGCGAGTGCCGCGGTGCTCGAGGCGAAGCTCGGGACTCCGTCGGCCGTCGCCGAGGCGCTGGGCAACTTCCGCCATGCCGCACACCGCATCGAATTCGTCGCGGAGATCGACGGCGTGCGCTGGTTCAACGACTCGAAGGCGACGAGCCCCCACGCCGCGCGCGCAGCGATCACGTCGTTCGAGGGAATCGTGCTCATCGCCGGCGGCAAGAACAAGGGACTCGATCTCTCCGAGATGGCCCGCGACATCGAGCGCATTCGTGCCGTCGTCGCGACGGGTGCGGCGGGCCCCGACGTCGCCGCTGCGTTCGCCGGGCGCCGTCCGGTGCGCTCGGCTGCATCAATGCGCGAGGCGGTCGAGCATGCCCGCGAACTCGCCAGACCCGGCGACGTCGTTCTCCTGTCGCCCGGGTGCACGAGTTACGACTGGTACCGCAATTACGGCGAGCGCGGAGACGACTTCCGCCACCTCGTCACCGAGCTCGCCGCATCCACGACTGCATCCACAACGACCGGAATGACGAATCGCACTGCGAAAGGAAACACCACCACATGACAGCGACACTGAATGCCCCGACGTCATCGACGAGCTCCGCGACGGTCTCGCTCGCCGAACGCCGCCGTCAGGCTCTCGACCGCAAGGGCGCGCTCGGCTACCTGAAGTTGTCGGACACTCCGCCGACGCGCACGTTCTACGTCATCATGATCGTCATCACGGTGTTCGTGAGCATCGGGCTCGTCATGGTGCTGTCGGCATCGTCGATCACGTCGATCAACCGCGGTGGCTCGGCGTGGACGATGTTCTTCCGCCAGCTCATGTGGGCCACGGTCGGTACCGCCGCCGCGATCGCCACGTACCGCATGCCGTACCACATCTGGAAGAGCATCACGCGTCCGACGCTCGCCGCCGCATTCATCCTCAACCTCCTGCCGTTCACGCCCCTCGGCGTCACGATCAACGGTGCGAATGCGTGGGTGTCGATGGGGCCGGTGAGCTTCCAGCCGTCGGAGTTCCTGAAGTTCGCACTCGTCGTGTACTCGACGAACCTGCTCGGTCGCCGTCAGCGTGAAATCACCAACGCCCGCCGCACGTTCCTCCCGGTTGCAGCGGTGTGGGGCGCGTCGGCCGCAGTGTGCATGGCGCAGCAGGACCTCGGCGGCGCCATCGTCATGTCGGCCATCGCCGTGACGGTGTTGTTCATGGCCGGTGCACCGCTGCGCTGGATCAGCCTTGCTTCGCTCACCACCCTCGGCGGCGGCGTCACGCTCATCCTCATGAGCGCGTCGCGTCGCAACCGCTGGCTCGCGTTCTTCAACATCGAGGCGAACAAGGAGCACACCGGTTACCAGGTGTACCAGTCGTTGCTGAGCATCGCCAACGGCGGCATCGCCGGTGTCGGTCCGGGAGAGGGAACGAGCAAGTGGGGTTACGTACCGCTCGCGCACAGCGACTTCATCTTCACCGTCATCGCGGAGGAGTTCGGTCTGCTCGGCTCGAGCATCATCATCCTCGGCTTCCTCGTTCTCGCGCTGTGCGGTTTCCAGGTGGCGTTGCGTGCCCGTGACCGCTTCGGCGCCCTGCTCGCCGCGGGCATTACGTCGTGGTTCGTGTTGCAGGCGTGCATCAACATCGGCGGTGTCGTCGGTGTGATGCCGGTGACGGGTCTCACGTTGCCGCTCATCTCGTACGGCGGTTCGTCGCTGCTCATCACTCTCGCCGCCGCGGGTCTGTTGCTCAACGTCGCACGCAACATGCGCCAGAGCACGTCAACTCCGCGCGACTAGCCTCGCGGGCGACATGTTCGCCGTCGTGGCTGGTGGGGGTACCGCGGGCCACGTCATCCCCGCGATTGCACTGCTCGAGCAGTTCCGCGAACTCGGTTGGAGTGCCGACGAGCTCGGCTACGTGGGATCGTTGCGCGGTCCCGAGTCCCGTCTCGTCGCACCGCTGGGCGTGCCGATGCAACTCCTCGCCGTCGACGGCCTGCAGCGCAGCGTGACGCCGCGGGCGGTGCTGCGCTCGCTGCGCGCGGGCGTGCTCCTTGCGCGTGCGGTGCGCGACGTTCGGCGCAGCTTCGAACGCGACCGGCCGCAGGTCGTCGTCAGCGTCGGGGGATTCGCGAGCCTGCCCGCCACCATCGCCGCGAGGCGCTGCGGCATCCCGGTCGTCACGGTCTCGTACGACGCCGTGCCGGGTCTCGCGACGCGCCGCCAGGCGCGGCACAGCGTGTGCAGCATCGTTGCGCATCCAAATTCGCCGCTGCCGCGTGCGCGGGTCGCCGGTGCACCCGTGCGCTCGGCGCTGCGCCATCTCGACGTCGCACAACGCCGGGCCGACGCACGCAGGCGGCTCGACGTACCGGTCGACCGCGTGGTCGTCACCGTCGTCGGTGGCTCGCTCGGTTCGCGCATCCTCAACGATGCGACGAAGGCGTGCGTCGAGGCGCTGCGTGACCGCACCGATCTCGCCGTCGTCCACCTGTGCGGCACGCGTTACGCCGCCGACGACGCACCGAACGTCCCCGCCGGATCGGGCATCGTGTACCGGCGCATCGGGTACGTCGACGACATGAGCGACGTCTGGGCGGCGACCGACGTCGTCGTCTGCCGGGCCGGTGCGAGCACGATCGCCGAAATCGCCACGATCGGAGTCGCAGCGATCGTCGTGCCGTGGTCCGGTGCCGCCGGAGACCATCAGACCCTCAACGCCCGTGCCCTCGAACGCGACGCAGCCGCGATCGTGTGCACCGAGCGTGACGTCCTCGCCGCACTGCCATTACTCGTTGCGTCCCTCGCCGATGACGCGTCGCGGCGCCTCGATCTCGCCGCCCGCGCCCGCGAGCTCGGCGCGATGCATCGCACCACATCGATCGCCGACGCGATCATTGACGCCATCTCGGCGCAACCTCCGCTCGTCGAGCTCTCCGCAACCCGTGCCGTGCACGTGGTCGGTGCGGGAGGACCGGGAATGAACGCCCTCGCCGTGGTACTCCGCGAGATGGGTCACCGAACGACCGGAAGTGACGTGCGCGAGTCGTCGGCCGTGCAACGACTGCGCGATCTCGGCGTGCACGTCAACGTGCCGCACGATCCGCACGTGGTCGTCGGCTGCGATGCCGTGACGCATTCGTCGGCGATCCGTGCCGACAACGTCGAGCTCGCGGCGGCGCGCCGCGCCGGGGTGCGGGTCGTGTCGCGGGCGACGATGCTCGCCAGCGTGTGCGCCCGCGCGCACGCGGTGGCCGTCGCGGGCACGCACGGCAAAACGACGACGTCGGCGCTGCTCGCGACGATGTTGCGCGACGCGGGAATGGACCCCGGCTACTACATCGGGGGTGACGCGCGCAGCCTCGGTGGCAACGCGCACTGGGGTGCCGGTCCGTTCGTCGTCGAGGCCGACGAGAGCGACTCGACGCACGTCGCGTTGCACCCGCGGGCGACGATTCTCACGAACGTCGACGTCGACCATCTCGACGAACACGGCTCGCTCGAGGGCATCGTCGCATCGTTCGATCGCTACCTCGCCGCGGTGCCCGGGCCGCGAGTCGTGTGCGCGGATGATCCGCGTGCCGCCGATCTCGCGCGGCGCCACGGCGCGATCACCTACGGGTGTGCGATCGATTCCGGCGGAGCCGGAAACGCCGACATGGTGGCGCGCAACGTGCATTTCGCCCACGGCGGGGCGACGTTCGAGGCGCACTACCGCGGCACGTTCGTCGGCGAGGTGACCGTGTCGCTGCGCGGTCGGCACAACGTGCTCAACGCGCTCGCCGCGCTGACGATGGCACTCGAACTCGGTGCCGATGCGGCGAGCTGCCTGCGCACTTTGGGCGAATTCCGCGGCGTCGAGCGGCGTTTCGACACTCGGCACGTCGTTGATGGCATCACGCTCGTCGACGACTACGCCCACCTCCCGGCGGAAATCACCGCGGTTCTCGCCGCTGCGCGCGGTTCCACGGATTCGTGGTCGCGCGTCGTCGCCGTGTTCCAGCCGAACCGCTTCAATCGTATGGCCGTCATGTCGCCCGAGTACCGGGACGCATTCGTCGGCGCCGATCTCGTCGTCGTCACCGACATCTACTCGTCCGGTACCACGCCGATCGCCGGCGTCACCGGCAAACTCGTCGTCGATGCCGTGCGCGCGGCGCATCCGCAGGCGCGGGTGGAGTGGCGGGCGACACGCGACGAACTCGTCGAGTATCTCGCCGGCGAGCTGCGCGCGGGGGACGTGTGCATCTCGATGGGATGCGGCGACATCGAGACCCTCCCCGACGAGGTGGTGGCACGTCGGCGAGACTTGACGCGTGGCGCCTGACGACACGACCGACTACACGCGCACGACTCGTTCGCTCGACCGTGCCGGTCTCATCCTCGGCGCGCGGGTGCGCCGCGGCGAACCACTCGCCGCGCTGACGACGTACAAGGTCGGCGGTCGCGCGGCGTTGTTCCTGCGAGCGCGATCGATCGACGACCTGCATGCCGCGGCCAACGTCCTGCGCGAGCATGACGTGCCGGTGCTCGTCATCGGTCGCGGCAGCAACCTGCTCGTCGCCGACGAGGGATTCCCGGGTCTCGTCATCACGCTCGGGGATTTCGCCGACACGATCGACTTGCCGCAACCCGGCGACCGCGCCTACGTCACCGCCGGTGCCAACGTCGCGCTGCCGGTGCTCGCCCGACGTTGCAGTGCGCACGGCCTCACGGGAATGGAATGGGCCGTCGGCGTGCCGGGCTCCGTCGGTGGTGCCGTGCGAATGAACGCCGGTGGCCACGGCAGCGACATGGCCTCGTCACTCACGCTGGCGAAGGTGTTCCACCTGCGCAAGGGGATCGTCGCCAACGTTGCCGCGCGCGACCTCGGCTTGCGGTTCCGCGGCAGCGACCTGCAACCGCACCACGTCGTGTTGTCGGCGAGCGTCGAGTTGTCGTGGGGTGACGCCGCGGCGAGTGAACGCGAGATGGCCGAGATCGTGCGCTGGCGGCGCGAAAATCAGCCCGGCGGACACAACGCCGGTTCGGTATTCGTCAACCCGGCGAGCGGCGACCGCTCGGCGGGTGCGATCATCGACTCGCTCGGCCTGCGCGGTCTGCGCATCGGCTCGGCCGAGGTGTCGACGAAGCACGCCAACTTCATCCAGGTGGACGACGGCGGCCGCGCCGAACATGTCGCTTTGCTCATGGCCGACGTTCGCCGCCGGGTGCGCGAGGCGACCGGAATCGATCTGCGCAGCGAAATCAAGCTCGTCGGTTTCGATCCCGAACTCGCCGCCGAGGCGGGTGCGAGCGTCATCGATAGGGGCACAGCCACGGGCACGAGTGGCGGTTCCGTCACTGCGGGCCCGTCACGACTCGAGCAGGTGTTCGGCGGGGGAGTGCGCGATCCGTCGATCACGATGAGTGCGATCACGCCGCCGATTCCCGAAGCTGTGCGCGACGAACTGCGCGAGCTCTTCGCCGACGT
The DNA here is from genome assembly GCA_044238425.1 of Ilumatobacteraceae bacterium. Taxonomy (GTDB): domain Bacteria; phylum Actinomycetota; class Acidimicrobiia; order Acidimicrobiales; family Ilumatobacteraceae; genus F1-60-MAGs027. Next base: position 597 of record JBIIDI010000076.1, on the reverse strand, counting down.
GTCGGCGTTCGATGATGACACGTTGATCGATGACGACACGCAGCTCGACGATGACGCACGAACCGGCAGTACGACAGCTGACAACGTGAACGGCACAGCCTCGAACGCCACAGCCTCGAATGACATAGCCTTGCGCGACACCGACGCGTACGCGGCGGAAGCGAACACTGACGCGTACGCGGCGGAAGCGAACACTGACGCGTACGCGGCGGAAGCGAACATCGATGCGTACGCGGCGGAAGCGAACACTGATGCGTACGCGGCGGAAGTGAACACTGATGCGTACGCGGCGGAAGTGAACACTGATGCGTACGCGGCGGAAGCGAACATCGATGCGTACGCGGCGGAAGCGAACACTGAAGCGACAAACATCGTGTCGATCGACGATGCGTCAGTTGGCGATGTTCGTGTTGGCGATATGGCGACCGACTCCGCACTCGTCGTCATCGACGACGAATCGCTACGTCTGCCCCACGAGCGCACCGAGGGTTCGGCGGCGATCCTCGCGTTCCCACCAACGGAGCCGCACGACCGACCCCGACGCGGTGCGCGATTCGCCCGCCGACTTCGACCGAATTTGCTCGTCGTCAGCGTCGG
>JBIIDI010000006.1:0-28396 GCA_044238425.1 Ilumatobacteraceae bacterium | reverse complement strand
GATCTCGTCGTGTTCATGACGATCGCCCCGACGCGGCGCGGCCACGCACTCGTCGTTCCCCGCACCGAAATCGACCAGTGGATCGACGTTCCCACGGATCTGTCAGCGAAGTTGTTCGACACGGCGCGCCGCGTCGGTCGTGCACAGCGTGCGGTGTTCGGCTGCACGCGCGTCGGACTCGTCATCGCGGGATTCGAGGTGAACCACTGCCACCTGCACTGCATTCCCGCCGACGTCATGGCGAACCTCGACTTCTCGACGCAACAGCACGGCACGAAGGCGGAGGATCTAGCCGAAGCGGCCGCACTCCTCGGAGCGCAGTTGCACCGCGACGGGGTACCCGGCGCCGTCGCCTAGCGACGGGGGTTCGATTCACCAATGAGAACCTCGTCGCCAAGAACCGCACGATCGAGAACCACGATCTAGAAGAGAGTCTCGGGCGCATCCTCGTCGACGGGATGGACGAGTGTCGGTCCGTCGGTGCGGGCGTTATTCACCGCATACGACACCCGCGTCACGTGCAGCGTGCGCGCGGGCGCGGACCGGAGCACGTCGAGCGGAGGCGCGTCGGAGTTCAGCCAGCGGTCGACGCCGTCATCATCGAGGACGACCGGCATCCTGTCGTGCACCGCGGCGACGTCGTCGTTCGCCGCGACCGTGATCACCGCGCAGCTCGTCACGAGTTCGCCGCTGCGCTGCGGATCGCGCCATCTCGTCCACAACGCCGCCGTCGCAAGAGCTTTCCCGTCCGCGCGCGTGCACAGATACGGACGCTTGCGACCGACCGGCGCATCGATCGTTCGCCATTCGTAGTAACCGTCCATGGGAACCACACCGCGATGACGCCCGACGAGGTCGCGGAAGCTGGGCTTCACGGTCACCGTCTCGGCACGGGCGTTGATCATTCCCGACGCACGGGAGCGATCCGGCGCCCACGCGGGGATGAGACCCCAGTGAACGTAGGACAGCATTCGCGCGCCGTCATCGGTCGACGCACGCACGATCGGAACGAAACGTGTCGGTGCGACGTTCCACGACGACTGCCAGTGGGCAACGGCGGCAGAGTCCTCGAGACGGGCGTCGAAGAGAGCAGCAAGTGCCTGCGGCGTCGTCGACGCCACGAACCTTCCGCACATGCTCAAACGATGAGGCGTGCCCGGTCAGCGACCGTCGCGAGACGTCTGCCGAAGTGCGCGCATCTCACCCATGACCTTCAGATGGTGCGCATGCTGCTTGCGCGCGTTGTCGACGAGAACGTCAAGGATCAAGCCCACCGTTACGGCAAGCACGGCAAGAACCATCAGCGAGGACGCCAGTACCGCAAGTGGAATGCGGTACACGTACCTGTAGACCAACCAGTCGTAGATCGGCGCGGCGCCGGCCAACAAACCACCTAGTGCGAATCCGCCTGCCACCGAACCAAAGAAGGCGAGTGGTCTGTACTTTCGGTACAGGCCGAATACCGCGCGTACGAGGCGCAAGCCGTCGCGCAACGGTCGGATCTTCGAAGTCCCGCCTTCAATTCGTGGACGGTAATCGATGGGTATTTCGCGCACTCGAAGCTGTCGGTCGAGCGCATGCACGGTCATGTCAGTTTCCAATTCAAAACCCGTGACCACGCAGGGGTACGAATCGACGAAACGCCGTGACATCACTCGCAGGCCGCTGAGAATGTCCTTCAGGTCACATCGATAGAAACGGTTGACGAGTGTCTGCATTACCCGATTTCCCAGACGGTGCAGTCGGGAGTTTTGCGAGCCTCGATACGCGCCGCTCGAATGACGATCTCCAACAGCCAGGTCAAGATCCTCAAGTACGAGCGCCGACACCAGTCTCTCTGCATCGTGCGCACCGTACGTCGCGTCCGCATCGGCCATGATGACTATGTCGCCATCACACTTCGCCAAACCTGCCCGTACGGCAAAGCCTTTGCCGCGTCTCGGCTCGTGAACGATGTGGCTTCGGATTTGCAGCCTCGCAAGCGCCTCGGCCGCTCGATTTCGTGTGTCGTCGGTCGAGCCATTGTCCACCACGACGAATGTCGCGTGCGGAAACCGCGCCGCAAAATCTTCGATGGTCCTAGCTACTGCCGCCTCTTCGTTCAGGGCCGGAAGCAGGACGTCGACCCCCACGGTCATGGACACCACCCTGCGACCGTACCGCGACGAATCATCGAGATAACGGCCACAGTGAACCTCAACGACGACCCGCAGGGCGACCCCACATCGCCCCGACGATCATGACGATTGCGCCGATGCCGATGAGCGCCCATCCCTGCCCGCCGTCCTCGGCGTTCGACAGGCGCGACACGACGAGGAACATGACGACGAGCCCGGCCCCGAGTCCGATGATGTTGCGCCGACGGGCATCGTCGCTACGCGCCACGGCTCACCATCCCGTGCGTGGAGGGACGACCGTCTTTCATATGGTCGGGCTGGCGGGATTTGAACCCACGACCTCTTGTCCCCCAGACAAGCGCGCTAACCAAGCTGCGCCACAGCCCGAAATCTTTCATGACGCCGAAAACACCGGCAACGGATGCGGCAACATTCGTCCGCGTCAGTCTACAAACGGCGCGATGATCCGCCATCCGAGATACGCGACGAGAAGGAACATGAGCAGCTTGAAGTGCCACGGAGCACGCTGATCGGTGGCCTCGGCGAGGTCCCGCATGCGCAGGGACTCGGCCGTCACCCGCCCGTTGACGTCGGTCGTGTCGATCACCCGCGCACATTGCGGGCACGAACCGTCCTCGTTCACCGACGACGGCGTGAAGTACTTCGCGCACGGTTCGCACCACGGCACGGTCAGGACTCCGAGCGTGTGCGCACCCGAATCTTGATCGGCGTGCCACCGAGATCGAACGCCTCGCGCAGGGAACGCTCGAGGTATCGCAGGTACGACTGCGGAAGTTCGCGGTTGACGAACAGCGTGAAGGTCGGCGGATCCACGGCCCCCTGCAGCGCGTACAGCACGCGCGCACCCTGCCCTGCAGGCTGGCGTTGCTGCGCTGCGGCGAGCACGCGATTGACGTCGCGGGTGGGAACGCGACGGTGGTACTGGCGAATGGCTTCCGACAGTTCGGGAACGAGTCGGTGCACTCCCTTGCCCGTGAGCGCCGACACCTTCAGCACCGGCGAGTCCTCGGTGAAGTACAACTTGCGCCGCACCTCGAGATCGATCGCCTCGCGACCGTCGGCGTCGAGCAACTCCCACTTGTTGAGCACGATGAGCATCGGACACCCGGCCGCATCAACGCGCTCGGCGAGGCGTTGGTCCTGGCTCGTCACTCCCTGCGTCGCGTCGATGACGAGCAGCGCGATGTCGCTCTCGTCGACCGCGCGCAGTGCGCGCACGAGCGAGTAGTACTCGGTCGACTCGTCGACCTTCGAGCGTCGACGCATGCCCGCGGTGTCGACGAACACGACGGGTCCGTCGGCGGTCTCGACTCGGGTGTCGATGGCGTCACGCGTCGTACCCGGCATGTCGTGCACGACCGAGCGCTCCTCGCCGACCAGGCGGTTGAAGAGAGTGCTCTTGCCCACGTTCGGTCGCCCGACGATAGCGACGCGTGGTTCGCGAGTTTCGGGATTGCGCACGTAGTTGCCGTCGTCGCCGTGCACGGGTTCTGGTTGCACGCCGATCTTGTCGATGATGACGTCGAGAGCATCGCCGGTCTTGCGACCGTGCGTCGCCGAGACCGGCACCGGATCACCGAAGCCGAGTGCAAGGAACTGCCACAAGTCCGCCTCACGGCGCTCGTTGTCGACCTTGTTCGCCACCACGACGACGGGTGCCGCCGTACTGCGCAACCAATTCGCCACGGCCTCGTCGTCGTCGAGCAGACCGACCGAAGCATCGACGACGAACAACACGAGATCCGCACCGCGCACGGCGGCCTCCACCTGGCGCGAGACCTTCGCATCAAGCGCCGATCCGCCGGGCATCCATCCACCGGTGTCGACGAGGTCGAAGTGTCGTCCCAGCCATTCGACTTCGCGGGTCATGCGATCCCGCGTCACACCGGGCCGATCCTCGACGATCGCGTGCTGCTCGCCGAGGAAACGATTGAACAGGGTGCTCTTGCCCACGTTCGGTCGACCGACGATGACGACGGTTCTGCGCACACCCGTCGTCGACATTTGAGTCAGGCTATCCAGACTGCACCGCACTACCGTGAGTGACGCAATGACGGTCGACAAGGTTCTGCTCGCCGCACCGCGCGGATTTTGTGCCGGCGTCGAGATGGCGATCAAGGCGCTCGCGTGGATGGTGCGCACGTTCGAACCGCCGGTGTACTGCTACCACGAAATCGTGCACAACAAGATCGTCGTCGACAGGTTCTCCGAGCTCGGCGTCATCTTCGTCGACGACGTCACCGATGCACCGCACGGCAGTCCGATCATGCTCTCCGCGCACGGCTCGGCACCGCAGGTGGTGAGCGATGCACGGGCCCGCGGAAGTTACGTCGTCGACTCCGTGTGTCCGCTCGTCACGAAGGTGCACCACGAGGTGAAGACTCGTGCCGGCAAGGGTTACCGCATCGTGTACGTCGGCCACGAGGGGCACGAAGAAGCCGTTGGCACGATGGCGGTCGCGCCCGATGCGATCAGCCGGGTGGAATCCGTTGCAGAGGTGCAGGCCCTACCGACCTTCGACGAGCCGGTTGCACTGCTCGCCCAGACGACGCTGTCCCACCTCGAGTGGCGCGACGTCGCCGACGCCGTGCGCGAGCGGTATCCGAACGTCTGGAGCCCGGGTCGCAGCGACTTGTGCTTTGCGACGACGAATCGCCAGGCTTCGTTGATGAAGATCGCCGACGACTGCGACGCACTCGTCGTCATCGGTTCGGAGAACTCGAGCAACACCCGCGCGCTCGAGCATCTGGCCCGCGAAGTCGGCTGCCCGCGGGTGCTGCGCATCAACCACGCGGGAGAGTTGCCGCACGATCTGCACGGTGTCGTCGGCCTCACGGCCGGCGCATCGGCACCGGAGGAACTCGTGCGCGAGGTCATCGCCGCACTGTCGCCGCGGGACGGCGTCGAGGAGGTGCGCGCCACCGACGAGGACGAGTACTTTCCGCCACCGCGCCAGTTGCGCGAGCTGCAGAACTCGATGGATGTAGCCGCGACGACGCTCCTCGGCGGCAGCCTCGCGCAGCGCCGCACGTTCGATGATCGCGCGATGAGTGCGAGCGACGTCCTTGCCGCGCTCGCCCCCGACGCCTGACCCGACCGACCGTGCGCCGGCGTTGCCGCGGCGTCAGTTCGAGTGGCGCATGAGTCGCGCGAATTGCTGCGTCTCGCTCGGACCGATCTCCGGGATGAGCGAACGAAGGTGCATCACCCAGCGCACGTTGGCGGGTTCGGCACGGCGCACATAAATCGACTTCAGGTTGTTCAGTACCCGGATGACCATGTGCCGTGCCGGCGTGGGCGTGAGGAAGTCGTCCCGCCAGTTCGTGAGATTCGTCAGCCCCTCGTAGAGCTCCCGCACCGAAGCGGCATCATGGCGCGCCCCGGCATGGAACGGATCGAAGTACGTGCGACTTCCGTCGCCTGCCGGTGCGGCAACGATGAAGTGACCCGGAACGCCGATCCCGACGAGCGGAATGCCGAGCCGATGGGCGACTTCGAGCGCCACTGCCGACAGGGAAATGGGGATGCCGAGTCGCCGATCGATCACCCTGTACAGGAAAGAATTCTGCGGGTCGTCGTACGACGCGGAATTGCCGGCAAGTTTTCCGGGTCCGAAGAGTTCGTGCATCAATTCGGTTGCCGTTGCCGCAGCGGTGCGGTTCGCAAGATCGTCGAGCGTGCGTCGGGTCGTCACCGTGCCGACGTCCGGCTCGGCGAGCTCACCGATGATCGCGAGCACTTCACCGAGCGGCACCTCGGAATTGCGACGGTCACCCATGTGCTCGGCGAATCGCGTGTACAACGCGTCGCGACGCTCGCGCTCCGCTGCGCCGTGAGTCGCGGGGTCCGTCACGGCGACGCACGGTATCAGCGAACGACGACGTCGGCTACCGTCGTTTCGTGACCGACGCGGCACTCGCCCATCCCGGACTCGTCGCGCAACGCTCGCCTGATTCCATTGCGATCGTCATGGCGTCGACGGGCCGCACGATGACGTACGGCGAGCTCGATCGGCGCGCGAACCGCCTCAGCCGTTACCTGCGTGAACAAGGTCTGCATGCGGGGGACCACGTGGCGATCTGCATCGAGAATCACGAGCGCTTCTTCGAGGTGATGTGGGGTTGTCATTACGCGGGCCTCGTGTACACGCCCTGCTCCACCCGGCTGACGACGGATGAACTCTCCTACGTCGTCAACGACTGCGGCGCGCGGGCGTTCGTCGGCTCGCACCATCTCGCCGAGCTCGCCGATTCGATCGTCGCGACGACGCCGAACGTCGAATTCCGGTTGATGCTCGACGGCACCACGCCGCATCATCTCTCCTACGAGAACGAAACCGCAGGCATCGGTGACGAACCGCTGCCCGATCGCATCGAGGGCGGCGACATGCTGTACTCGAGCGGCACGACGGGGCGACCCAAGGGCGTGTTCTTTCGTCCGCGATCGGCCCCGCTCGGCACACCGCCACCGATTCTCCAGCTGGTGTCGACGCTGTTCGCCTTCGGCGCCGCGACGCGCTACCTGTCACCCGCACCGCTGTACCACGCCGCACCACTGCGCTTTTGCATGTCGGTACAGCGCCTCGGTGGAACGACCGTGATCATGGAGCATTTCGACGCCGAAACGTACCTGCGTCTCGTCGAAGAGCACCGCATCACGACGTCCCAGGTCGTGCCCACGATGTTCGTTCGTCTGCTGAAGCTGCCCGACGACGTGCGCAACCGCTACGACGTCTCGTCGCTGTCGTGCGTCGTCCACGCAGCTGCACCCTGCCCCGTCGACACGAAGCGGCGGATGATCGAGTGGTGGGGTCCGATCATCCACGAGTACTACGCCGGCACCGAGGGCAACGGTTTCGTCTACTGCGACTCGGTCCAGTGGCACGCCCATCCGGGAACCGTCGGCCGGGCTCTCTCGGGAATCATCCACATCCTCGACGACGACGGCAACGAGCTGCCCGTCGGCGACACCGGCACCGTGTACTTCGAGGGCAGCGCCGCCTTCGAGTACCACAACGATCCGGACAAGACCCGCCAGGCGCGCGATCCCCGCGGACGCGGCTGGACGACCCTCGGCGACGTCGGGCATCTCGACGCCGACGGATTCCTCTATCTCAGTGATCGGAAGGCGTTCATGATCATCAGCGGCGGCGTGAACATCTACCCGCAGGAGGCGGAGAACGTCCTCATCGATCATCCACTCGTCGCCGACGTCGCCGTCTTCGGGATTCCCCACGACGACTTCGGCGAGGAGGTGAAGGCGGTCGTGCAACCGGAGCGGATGCCCGCCGACGACGCCGAAGCGCGGTACTGGGAACGCACCCTCATCGACTACTGCCGTTCGCGCCTCGCCGACGTGAAGTGTCCACGAACGGTCGAGTTCAGACCCGAGTTGCCGCGCCACCCGACCGGCAAGTTGTACAAACGACTGTTGCGCGACGAGTACTGGAAGGATCGGGGACGAAGCATCTAGGGTTCGGCTCTCGCCCGCAGCGAGAAAGACCGTCGGCGCATGACCATCCATCCCTTTCTCTCCGCGCGGACACCGATTGCCTTCGCCCACCGTGGAGGCGCGAGTGCCGCCCCGGAGAACACGCTTGCCGCCTTCGTCACCGCCCACGAACTCGGGTACGCGTACATGGAGACCGACGTTCACGCCACCCGCGACGGCGTGCTCGTCGCCTTCCATGATCCCGACTTGTCGCGCACGTGCGGCGTCCCCGCCCGTATCGCCGATCTCGACTGGCGCGAGCTCGCCGACATACGCGTCGTCGGTGGTGGCACGATTCCCCGCTTCGAGGAGCTGCTCGACTCCCTCCCCTCTGCACGCTGGAACGTCGATTGCAAGAGCGATTCGGCTCTCGGCCCGCTCGAGGAACTACTCGCGGCACGTACGCCGTTCGATCGCGTGCTCATCGGTTCGTTCAGCGACTCGCGCCTCGACCGGTTGCGGCGCCGGTTCGGCGCCGACTTGTGCACGTCGATGGGACCGCGCGACGTCGCGGCATTGCGCCTCGGACGGCGAGTCGTCCGCCGCGGCGGTATCGGTGCACATGCCGTACAGATTCCGCTGCGTCAGGGACCGGTGAAGGTGCTCACCCCGCGCGTCATCGACGTCGCCCACGCCAACGGATTGCACGTCCACGTATGGACGATCGACGACCCCGACACGATGCACGCCGTGCTCGACATGGGAGTCGACGGCATCATGACGGACGTTCCCGCCACCTTGAAGGACGTGCTCGTTCGGCGGGGGGCGTGGTGAGCGCCGCACTGTCGTTCGACGCCCTCGGGCGCACGTTCGCCGACGGTACCGAGGCGCTGCGCGACGTCACGTTCGACGTCGGCGACGGCGAGCTCGTTGCCGTCGTCGGTCCGAGCGGATGCGGCAAGTCCACACTGCTGCGCATCGCCGCGGGCCTCGATGCACCGACGACGGGGACCGTCCGACGTGCCGACGTGCCGCTGTCCGTCGTGTTCCAGGATCATGCCCTCATGCCGTGGCGCACGGTGCGCCGCAACGTCGCACTCGTCGCCGAACTCACCGGTGACGTCGAGGATCTCTACGTCCGCGTCACCGACGCCGTCATGCGTGTCGGCCTCGCCGATGCACTCGACAAGTACCCGCGCCAACTCTCGGGGGGAATGAAGATGCGCGCGGCCCTCGCCCGCGCACTCGTCACGCGGCCCCGCCTCGTTCTCTTCGACGAACCGTTCGGTGCGCTCGACCATCTCACGCGACTGCAACTGCAACGCGACCTCGATGCAATGCGACGCCGTGAGCGCTTCGCCGGCATCCTCATCACCCACGACATCGAAGAAGCGGTGTTTCTCGCCGACCGTGTCGTCGTTCTCGGACCCCGCCCGGCAGGGATCGTCGGCGAGATCGTTGTTTCGCTCCCGACTGCTTCCGACGGACAGCGAGATGCCGGCATTCGTTACGACACGCAGTTCACGGCGCTGTGCGCATCGGTCGCCCGCGCACTCGGGGTCATCTCGTGACGACGCGCAGCGAAACGAACGTACGCCGGCGATTGCGCGGGCTCGTTGCACCGGGCGTCGTCAGCGCCGTGATCATCGGGGCGTGGTACGCACTTGCGTACACGTTGCCGAACAATTTCGCCTCGTCGAGCGGAGCGGCGCTCATCGTGCCGCCGCCGCACCGGCTGTTCGAGGGAATCAACGCCGCCACGTGGTCGCGCATCGGGGTCGCCACCCGAATCTCGCTCGTCACGAGCCTCACGGGTTTGGCACTTGCCGCCATAGTCGGCGTGCTTCTCGGGGTCGTCATGTCGCTCTCCCGCACCCTCGAACGGGCGGTGTGGCCGTGGCTCATTGCGGTCCAAGTGACGCCGATCATCGTCCTCACGCCGCTCATCGTGCGGATCATGGGCGCCAGCTTCTCCGCACGCGTCTTCGTCACGGTGCTCATCGCCTTCTTCCCGATCGCGAGCAACACGTTGTTCGGGATTCGGGGTGTCGACCCGCACCTTCGCGATGTGTTCCGCATCGCGGGCGCCCGACGACCGGCAACGTTGCGTCACCTCGAGTTGCCCGCCGCGCTCCCCGCGATCATGGCGGGGCTGCGCGTGTCGGCCGGACTCGCCGTCATCGGCGCGATCGTCGGCGACTTCTTCTTCACCCGCGGCGATGCGGGGCTCGGCAAACTCATCACCTTTTTCTTTCTCGACACCCGAGCCGGTCCGATGTTCGTCACCGCGCTCGTTGCCACCGGAATCGGCGTCCTTTTCTTCCTCGGTTTCGCCCTGATGACGAGGTTGACGCTGCGTCGCTGGCAGGATTGAGCCCCATGACGGTCGGACGGCACACATGGCGCACATTCATCGGCATCGCGGCAGCGATCACCGTGCTCGGAGCATGCTCCGGTGCGGCGTCGACACCCGACACGGCGTCGACCGCCGCCACCTCGCCCGGTAACTCCGCAGATGCGTCAGCACCTTCCGATCTCGCCGCGCTGACGACACCGGGTGCACTCGCCGGGCGATGCCCTGCCGTCGTCGCGGTCCAGACCGACTGGTTCCCGCAAGCCGAACACGGCGGCACCTTCGAGTTGGTGGGTGACGATGCGCTCGTCGACAAGGATGCGGGAACGACGCGCGGCACGTTGACGTTCCGGGGCGTCGACACCGGAGTCGACATCGAGATCCGCGCGGGCGGCCCGTTCCTCGAATCGCCGGTCGTCACCGAGATGTACCTCGACGACGCGGTGATGCTCGGCTACGTCGGCAACGACACGGCGATTTCCCGATTCGCCGACGCACCGACGGTTGCGGTCTTCAATGCCCTGAACGTGAGCCCGCAGGCGATCCTGTGGAACGCGGACCTGCACCCCGACGCGCGAACGATCGCCGACATCGCGCGCGACGTCGACCGCATCAGCGTGTTCGGCGACCGCCCCTTCATGCGCTACCTCGTCGCACGCGGAGACGTGACCGCCGACCAAATCGACGGCAACTACAAGGGGAACCTCCTTCTTCTCACCGACGACATCGCCCACCAGGGTTACGCCACCTCCGAACCGCACAAGTACGCCACGAACCCCGATGCGCCGCTCGCTGCGGGCTGGCAGTTGTTGCACGACGTCGGCTGGAACCAGTACCCGCAGAATCTCGCCGTACGCGCCGACCGTATCGACGAGTTGCGCGACTGCCTGCGGCTGCTCGTGCCGATGATGCAGCACGCAAAACTCGACTACATGGCCGACCCGGCACGGACGAACGCGCTCATCGTTCGCGTCGTGGGCGAGCTCGACTCGTACTGGACCCAGAGCGATGCCGACGTCGCGTACGGCCACGCGTCGATGCTCGATCTCGGCATCATCGGCAACGGTTCGACACCGACGTTCGGCGACCTCGAGGAGGATCGGGTGAACTCCTTCATCGCCACGGCGACGCCGATACTGCGCGATCAGGGTCTCGACGTTCCAGATCTCGTTGCGACGGACATCGTCACCGACGAATTTCTCGACGCCACCGTCACGTTCGCCGGAGGCTGAGCGTCAGGCGTCGCGAACCGACCACTCCCGCTTGGCGACGGGATCCTTGTCGCTCCACGGGAAGTTGATCCACTGATCGGTGTACTTCCACACGTAGTCGCATTTCACGATCGACGCCGGCTTCTCGTAGAGCACGGCGATGCGCGACTCGAGCACCTGGCCGGAACAGAAGTCGTTCACCATGTTCAGGGTGTGCCCGGTGTCGGCGACGTCGTCGACGATGAGCACACGGGAATCACGCAGATCGATGAGGCTCGGCACCGGCGGAAGCATGATCGGCATCGAGAGACGCTCGTTCACACCCGTGTAGAACTCGACGTTCAACGTGTAGGTGTTCTTCACGGACAATGCGTATCCGAGAGCACCGGCCGTGAGCAGTCCGCCGCGTGCAATGGCGAGGATGATGTCGGGTTCGTACCCCGATTCGGCGACCTTCACCGCGAGTTCGCGGCTCGCCGTGCCGAAGGCTTCCCACGTCAGAATCTCCCGCTCGGCCACCGTGTCTCCCCCTTCACGCGTCATGCGTCGTGAGTCGTGCGAGGTCACTCTAGTTCACCGGCCCTTGATGGCCCGAGTGCACGCGCACTCGGCGACCACCGTGCGTCCGCAGTCAGCGAGCGAGGATCGTCCGCACGCGGGCAACGCTCGACATCGCATCCCAGTACGTCGGCCACGACTTCGACACGACGTCGGGATCGGCAACGAACACCCCGTCGATGCGCAACCCGAGCAGAGCGAGCGACATCGCCAGACGGTGGTCGTGGTGGGCATCGACGGTTGCGGCGGTGCCGGCACCGGGCACGACGCGTAGGCCGTCGGCGAGCACCTCGGCGTCGATGCCGCACTTCGCCATTTCGGCGGCGAGGTCCCCGAGCCTGTCGCTCTCCTTTGCGCGGATGAAACCAACGTCACGGATCGTCGTCGGGGACGAACCACTCGCAGCAACGACGGCGACGGTGGGAACGAGATCGCTGAAGTCGGCCATCGAGACGTCGACACCACGCAGCGGCACGGTCGGATCCCGGTGCAGCGTCAGCCCGTGGGCGCCCCACTCGAGATCGCCACCCATCGCCTCGAACACGTCGAGAACCCCGACTTCGGGTTGGACGAGTGAACGCACGACGCGCGGCACGGTGACCGAGCCGCCGACGATGAGCGCTGCGGCGAGTGGGTACGACGCCGATGCGACGTCGGCTTCGATCACGACCTCGGCACCGCGGTATCCGTGCGAGGCGATGCGGAAACCCGACCCACTACGGGACACGTCGGCGCCGAATGCCGCCATCACCGCGGTCGTCATGTCGAGATAGCCGTGCGACACGACGTCACCCTCGACGCGTACGTCGTTGACGGGCGCCCCGGCGCCGGCTGCAAGAAGGAGCCCGGACACGAACTGACTCGAGACGTCGGCACGCATCGTCACGGATCCCCGACCCGACGTTGCTGCGGGAGTGACGCGCACGGGCAGGTGACCCGGACGATCGAGCCACTCGAGATGCGCACCCATGGACTCACCGGCCGCGGCGAGTCCGTCCATCGGCCGGCGACGCAACGGTTCTGCGCCGTCGATCGTCGTTCGGCCCGCGCGCAACATCGCGAGCGTGACGAGAAACCGGGCGGTCGTGCCGGCAAGGCGCGCGTCGAGATGGACCTCCTGCGTCGAACGGCGATCGATGCCCCGGGTGACGACGACGTCACCGCCGTCGTGGACGATCTCGGCACCCATCCGGCGCAGCGCGACGATCATCGCCCGCGTGTCGTCGCCGTCGGCGACACCGACGAGTCGTGACGCGCCGTCGGCAAGCGCAGCACACACGAGCGCGCGGTTGGACAGTGACTTCGAGCCGGGAACGCCGACGATTCCACCGAGAGGCACCGTCGCGCGAACGAATCCCCGCGCAGCGGCCGCACCGGGCGGGGTGACGTGTGCCGACATCGTCACTCGATGGCGGCAACGACCGCTTTGAAACCCCGGGCGCGCAGACCACCGCGGAAGAGATCGGCATCGGCGGCGGCGACGACCATGACGAGAATCCCTCGATCACCTTCGACGGAGTGCACGACCTCGAAGTTCGCGGTGTTCACCCCGAGCTCGGCAGCGAGGGAGAACACTTCAGCGGCGGCACCGGCGCGATCGGGAATCGGGATGCGCAGTTCGACGACGTCGGCGAGTTCGCGCACGCGACCCGGGAGATTCGCCCGCGCCTCGCGTGCGGTGCGCAGAACCTCGAGCAGCGCCGTGTCGTCGGACTCGGCGACGATGCGGCGCATCTTCGTGAGGCCGGCCACCATCGCATCGACGGCGTCGACGATCGCCTCGCGATTCTCCCGACAGATGTCGAGCCAGATCGCCGGGTGCCCGCTGGCGACGCGCGTCATGTCGCGGAATCCGCCGGCGGCGAGACGCATGACCGCGGCATGGTCGTCGGCGCGCTCGTCGGCGAGCGACATCAACGTGGCGGCGGTGAGATGCGGCAGGTGGCTCGTGACGGCGACGAGACGGTCGTGCTCCTCGGGACGCAGGACGAGGACTTCGGCACCGAGGCTGCGCACGACGTTGGCGATCCGCTCGAAGGTGTCGTCGCTCGTCGCCGGTGACGGCGTCAGCACCCACACCGCCCCGCGGAACAACTGCGCGTCGGCACCGTCGAGCCCCTGCAGCTCGCTGCCGGCCATCGGATGACCGGCGATGAATCGCTCGTCGTGAACCGCGGCGGCGATCGGCGCCTTCACGCTGCCGACGTCGGTGACGAGCCCGGTCGTCTCGGCGAGGGCGCGCCGCACCCCGTCGGCGATGCTCGACACCGGCGTCGCCACGATCGTCAGTGCAGCGGCGGGATCCAGCCCGATGTCGGAGATGAACCCACGGGCACGGGCGTCGTCGCAGCGGCGGGCGTCGTCGTCAACCCCCGACACCGACCAACCGCGCTCGGTGAGGGCCGCGGCGACGGATCCCCCGATGAGACCCAGCCCGACGACGTTGGCGCGCTCAGACACGGCTATCGAGCGTACGTCGACATGCTGCCGGCTCAGTCGCGCTGGGTGGCGCGGGCCAGTTCGAGGACCTCGTCGGAGCGGAGATGACGCCAAGCGCCGGGGGCCAGCTGGCGGTCGGCGATCGGTCCGATGCGCGTACGCACGAGGCGGTTGACGGGATGACCGACGGCCTCGCACATGCGGCGGACCTGACGGTTGCGTCCCTCGTGGATGACGATGCGCAGCACACCCGGCTGGGGCTGTCCGACTTCGGCCGGAGCGGTCGGACCGTCGTCGAGTTCGACTCCACGGCGCAGTGCCGCGAGCGCGCCGTCGGCAACGCCCCGTTCCGGCGCACGGACGTGGGCGAGGTACTCCTTGTCGACACCGAAACTCGGATGCGTGAGACGGTGCGCCAACTCCCCGTCGTTCGTGAGGATGAGAAGGCCCTCGGTGTCGAGATCGAGTCGACCAACGGGAAACACGCGCGGTTCGTCGGGCACGAGGTCGACGACGGCGACCCGGTCGTGTTCGTCGCGTGCCGTCGTCACGACACCGGCAGGTTTGTTCAGCAGGTAGTACACGAGATCGGGCCGCACGCCGATCGGCGCACCGTCGACTTCGACGAGATCGCGCTCGACGTCGATGCGTCGACCGAGTACGGCAACTTCGCCGTTCACCCGCACCCGGCCCTCCTCGATGAGTTCCTCGCAGGCACGGCGCGAACCGATGCCGCGTTGCGCAAGGACCTTCTGCAGGCGCTCACCCTCCGGCTGATGCACCGTCGCCACCGGGTGACGCAGCATCCGTCGGCGTCACGCGCAAACCCTGCTCGAGCGCCTCGACGACGCGAGCATCGGGAACGAAGTCGCTGATCGACGGAAGATCGTCGAGCGAATTGAGTCCGAGCTTCTCGAGGAACAGCGGTGTCGTTCCGAACAGCACCGCCTGACCCGGCCCCTCGTCGCGCGACACTTCGGTGACGTACCCGCGTGCCTGCAGCGTGCGCATCACCGCCTCGGGATCGACGCCGCGGATGGCCGCCACCTGTTGACGCGAAATCGGCTGCTTGTACGCGATGATCGCCAGAGTCTCGAGTGCCGCCGACGAGACGCGCGCCTGTTGGCCGTCGAGGAGGAAGCGCTCGACGTACGCCGACACGTCGGGATGACTCTGGTAGCGCCAACCACCGGCAACTTCGACGAGTTGGAAACCGTGACCCGCCTCGGCATACGTCTCGGCGAGACGACGGCACAGGCCGTCGACGACGTCGAGCGGCTGCTCGAGCAGCTGCGCGAGCAGTGTGACGGGAACGGGTTCGACGGCGACGAGCAACACCGCCTCGAGCGCCCGCACGACGGTGTCGCTCACCGGCTGCATCTCCCCCGCGTCGCCACTCGTTGCCCCGTTGCCGTGATTCGTCATCGCGTGCCTTTCGTCGTGTTCATGACACCTCAGCCCTCGTAGTCGTCGATCGTGATGGCGCTGGCGAGATCTTCGTCATGGTCGGTGAGCCAGGTCACCTGGATGTCACCGAAACGCGTCGCCTGCTCGAGATCGACACGACCCTGTTTGAACAGCTCGAGAATCGCGAGGAAGCGCACGACGATCTCGATGCGATCGGAGATTCCCGATACCAACTCACGGAACGTGCATCCACCGCGGGACGGCAGCTCGGCCATCAACTCGACGAGTGCATCGGCGACGCTCGCGCGGATCGGCGCCACGTGGAAGAGATCGATGGAGACGGGCGCCTTGGGCGCTGCCACCCGCTCGAAGGCCTTCTTCAGACGCATCGGCGATACACCCTCGAGAAGATCGGGCATGACGCCGGCGAAGCGCTCGTCGGCACCCGCCTGACGCGGATACGCCAACGACGCCCGATCGAGGAGGTCGTGCATGACGGCGGCGACGTCCTTGAACGTCTTTGCATCGAGCAAACGGGCGAGCAGGAGGTCCCGCTCCTCCCAAAGGGCGAGTTCCTCGTCGATCTCGCCGTCGTCCCGCGTCGGCAGGAGTCGCCGGGTCTTCAGGTCGATGAGCGTCGCGGCGATGAGGAGGAACTCCGTCGCCACTTCGAGATCGACCGTCGTCATCTTCGCGACTTCGGCGAGGTACGCCTCGACGATGGTGCTCAACGACACCTCGTGGATGTCGACTTCCTCGCGCAAAATGAGGTGCAGAAGCAGGTCGAACGGCCCCTCGAAGACGGGGGTTGCCACCGCGTACGCCACGGCGACGAGAGTACCTCGCGTCACGAGGGATAACTTGGTCGGGTGCCGCGCGTGCTGTCATGCATCCAGCCGACGGGAGACGTCCATCTCGGCAACTACCTCGGTGCGCTGCGCAACTGGGTGAGCGGCCAGTACGAGGCCGACGTGTACCACGGAATCGTCGACCTCCATGCCCTCACCGTCACCGACACCCCCGGCGTGCTCGGCGAACAGACGCTTTCGCTCGCCGCGATGCTCTTCGCCGTCGGTTTGGATCCCGACGTCGCGACGGTGTTCGTGCAGAGCCATCTCCCCCAGCACTCGCAACTCGCCTGGGTGATGGAATGCACCGTGTCGTACGGCGAACTCAGTCGGATGACGCAATTCAAGGACAAGGCGGCCAAGCGCGAGGCCGACTTCGTCTCTGCGGGTTTGTTCACGTACCCCGCTCTGCAGGCCGCCGACATCCTCTTGTACGACGCCGACGAGGTGCCCGTCGGCGACGACCAGCGCCAGCACATCGAAATCACGCGCGACATCGCGGTGCGCTTCAACGGTCGCTTCGGTGACACGTTCGTGCTGCCGAAAGCGGTGACGCCGAAAGCCGGCGCCCGCGTCATGGACCTGCAGGAACCCGGGTCGAAGATGTCGAAGTCGTCCTCCGGCGACGCCGGAATCGTGTACCTCCTCGACGAGCCCGAGGCGATCGAGCGCAAGTTCAAGCGGGCCGTCACCGACAGCGACAACGACGTGCGATACGACCGGACGACGAAGCCGGGTGTGTCGAACCTGCTCGAGATTCTCGCCACTGCGCGCGGCACGACTCCCGAGGCGGCGGCGGCGGGGTACGACGGCTACGGGGCGTTGAAGCGCGACGCAGGTGACGCGGTCATCGAGATGCTTCGTCCGATCCGCGAGCGGTACCACGAACTGCGCCGCGATCCCGGCGAGCTGAGTTCGCTGCTGCGCCGCGGCGACGAGCGCGCCGAAGCGGTTGCCGCGGCGACGCTCGAACGCGCGTACCGCGCCATCGGCATGCTCCCCCGCCTGCGCTGACGACTCAGCCCGCCGGCGCACGCTCCGCGCTACACGCGGTCGGCATCACGCAACGCCCCGGACCATCGCGCGACGGAGTCATGGGGAGCGTCCGAGTGATCACGCGCAGCCGTGTCGACGGAATGTGCGCCCGAGACGAGCAGCACCGTGAGCGGATCGCTGCCGATTGCGCGCAACATGTCCGCACCGCGCGTCTCGTGGGCGTGGTAGTGCGCGAATCGTGTTCCCCGCGGCCCGACGATGCTTGCGACAACACGCAGCGTGACCGACAGGTCGTCGTCGATCTTGCCGATGTCGTGGAGCAGCGCGGCACGTCGCACCGCGATCGGTGCCGATTCGTGGCGCGCATCGAGACGACCGAGCACCTCGAGTGCATGACGTTGGTCGTGGATCGCAAAGCGGAAGAAGAGTTTCGATTCGTCGGGCGTGAGCAGGGCGCGCACCGCATCGCGTTCGACACCCGACAAGGGCCGTGCGCGCAACGCTTTCCTCCACCGGCGCACGAGGTGCAGCAGATCGCGAACGGCGCGTTGCGACGACGTCATCGCGACACCAGTGCCCGCGGATGGGACGCACGGTAGGTCTCGGCGAGCAACTCGTTGTCGACCCGCGTGTACACCTGGGTGGTGCTCACCGACGAGTGGCCGAGCAGCTCCTGCACCACGCGGAGATCCGCGCCGTGCACGAGCATGTGGGTCGCACACGAATGGCGAAGAACGTGCGGCGACAGGTGCTCGCGGATTCCCGCGACGGTCGCCCACTTGCGCACGATGGCGAATGCGGCCTGG
The DNA here is from genome assembly GCA_044238425.1 of Ilumatobacteraceae bacterium. GTDB lineage: Bacteria > Actinomycetota > Acidimicrobiia > Acidimicrobiales > Ilumatobacteraceae > F1-60-MAGs027. Next base: position 10,210 of record JBIIDI010000006.1, on the reverse strand, counting down.
CGCGTGAGTCGCGTTCCGCGCACGCCGAGGAACACCGCGTCGGCATCGTCGCGCGAGCGCCAGCGTGCGGGAACGAGTCGGGCGCGACCCCCCTCGTCGAACCAGTCGCGCAGCGCGCGGTGCGCGCCCGAGCCGAACGGCACGATGCGCTCCTTGTTGCCCTTGCCGAGCAACCGGGCGAGCGAGTCGTCCATGTCGAGATCGGCCATCGACAGCCCGCACACTTCGGAGATTCGCGCGCCCGTCGCATAGAGGAACTCGAGCAGCGCACGGTCGCGACGTGCGAACGAGTCGTCACCGGTCACCGCCGAGAGCAGTCGCCCGACCGCATCCTCGCTCAGTGCCTTCGGCAGACCCGCTGGAACCTTGACGCCGTCGACGAGTGCGCACGGATCGTCGGGGCGCTCGGATTCGTCGAGCATCCAGCGGTGGTACATCCGGATCGCGGCGAAGCGGCGCGCGACCGTCGTGGCCGCGAGTCCGCGGCCACGCAGAGCCTGCACGTACGCCTCGACGTCGCCGCTCGTCGCGGTGATCGCCGTGCGCCGTCGCTTGCCGAGCCACGTTTCGTAGTCGCGCAGATCGCGACGGTACGCATCGACGGTGTGCACGGAGCGCCCCTGCTCCACGGTCATCCACCCGAGGAACCGCTCACTCGGTGCGAGCGCCATGGGTCAGGCGCTCATGCGGCGCCACACGAGCAGCGAGCCGATGATCGTCTTCGAATCGTCGATGTCGCCGGCGTCGATCATCGCGAGAACTTCGCTCAGCCGCGGTCGCAGGATCGTCATGTGATCCTCCTCCGGACCGTGCGGCGCGACGTCGACGACCCGCAGGTCGCGGGCGAGGAACAGTTCGACGGCCGAATTGGCGATTCCCGGTGCCGACACGTGGCTCCCCAACCGCACGATGGATCCCGCTTCGTAGCCCGCCTCTTCGCGCAATTCGCGGGCCGCTGTCGTCGCGCCGTCTTCACCCTCCTGATCACGCATCCCCGCGGGGAGCTCGATCGTCATTCGGTGCAACGCGGGTCGGTACTGCCGTACGAGGACGATCCCCGGGTCGGCCGAGTCGTCGAGCAGTGCGACGACGGCGACGGCACCGGGCGAGGACACGAAGGTTCGGGTGAACGTTTCACCGCGCGGGCCGACGAATTCGCCCTGGACGAGGGTCCACGTCGCCCAGCGGTGCACGTCGCGCAACGGTTCGCTGCGAAAGCCCCCGACGGCATCGTGGCGCGTCACGGTGACAGCGCGCGCCTACGACGCGGTGCTCGACACGCCGTTCGTCGCCGGTTCGGCGCTGCGCGCGCGGGACACGACCGGCTCCATCGAACGACCGTGGGCGCGACGGTTGGCGAGAGCGGCACCGATGAGCTCGCGGAACAACGGGTGCGGGCGGTCGGGGCGACTCTTGAATTCGGGATGTGCCTGGGTTCCCACCCAGAACGGATGGTCGCGCAGCTCGATGAACTCGACGAGACGCTTGTCGGGCGAGGTTCCGCTGCAAATGAAACCCTTCTCCTCGAACCGCGCACGGAAGGACGAATTGAATTCGTAACGGTGGCGGTGGCGCTCGCTGACGACGCTCTCACCGTACGCGTCGGCCACCTTCGTTCCCGGCTGCAGCACCGCGTAGTACGCACCGAGGCGCATCGTGCCACCTTTGTCGGTAACGCTGCGCTGGTCGTGCATGAGATCGATCACGGGATGCGGTGTGGCGGTGTTGAACTCCGTCGAGTTGGCGTCTTTCCAACCGAGAACGTGGCGTGCGAATTCGACGGTCATCACCTGCATGCCGAGACACAACCCGAGACAGGGAATGCCGTTCTCGCGCGCGTACTCGGCGGCACGGATCTTGCCCTCGATTCCGCGCGGACCGAATCCGCCGGGAATGACGATTCCGTCGAGTTCCGCCATGCGGTTCTCGGCGAGCAGTCCCTCGACGTCCTCCGCCTGGACCCACACGATGTCGACGCGTGCCGAATGATGGAAACCGGCGTGCTTCAGCGACTCGGTGACCGAGAGGTACGCATCGTGGAGGTCGACGTACTTGCCGATCATCCCGATCCGCACGGGCGTGGTCGACGCCTCGACGCGATCGACGAGCGCGCGCCAGCCCGAGAGGTCGATCGGTGGATCGATGCGCAGCGTCTCGCACACCACCGCATCGAGACCCTCGTCGTGGAGGATGAGCGGCAGTTCGTAGACGTTGCCGACGTCGGCGGCGTTGATGACGTTCTTCGCCGGCACGTCGCACTGGCTGGAAATCTTGCGCTTCAGGCCGTCGGACAACGGCTCTTCACTGCGGCACACGATGACGTCGGGCTGGATGCCGCGGCTGCGCAGTTCGGTGACGCTGTGCTGGGTCGGCTTCGTCTTCTGCTCACCGCTCGGCCCGATGAACGGCACGAGGGTGACGTGGACGTAGCACACGTTGTCCCGGCCGACGTCGTTGCGCCACTGCCGGATGGCCTCGAGGAACGGAAGAATCTCGATGTCACCGACGGTTCCGCCGACCTCGGTGATGACGACGTCGACATCGGCGGTCGTGATCGCCTGGATGCGCCGCTTGATCTCGTCGGTGACGTGCGGAATGACCTGAACGGTCCGCCCGAGGTAGTCGCCGCGACGCTCCGCGGCGAGAACGGCCTGATAAATCGAGCCCGTCGTGGCGTTCGACGAGCGGGTGAGGTTCTCGTCGATGAACCGCTCGTAGTGACCGAGGTCGAGGTCGGTTTCGCCACCGTCGTCGGTGACGAACACCTCGCCGTGCTCGAACGGGTTCATCGTGCCCGGGTCGACGTTGATGTACGGGTCGAGCTTCTGCATCGTCACCCGCAGACCGCGCGACTTCAACAGGCGACCGAGAGACGATGCGGTGAGACCCTTGCCGAGAGCGCTGGCCACGCCACCCGTGACGAACACGTGCTTGGCCACTTGACGCCTCCGTCTCCCTCGGGGTGCGCATCGCGCACCGTGTCTGACGGGAGGTCAGCATACCCCGCGGGGTCGTGACGGTTCGTACGCCGGTCAGCGTCGCCGGCGACGTGTGGGACGCCCGAGCAGGTCGCGGGCGTGGTCAACGGCTGCCTGCGCCGTGGCGTCCCCGGAGAGCATGCGGGCAATCTCCGTCACCCGCGCCTCGTCGGACAGCGTCGTTGCGACGGCGAACGTTTCACCGCCGCGCACGGACTTTGCGACGTGCAGGTGCGTTCGCGCCCGGGCCGCGACTTGCGCAAGGTGGGTGACGACGAGCACCTGGTGTCCGTCGCCGAGAGTGGCGAGCGCGTCGGCGACGGCAACCGCCGCTTCACCGCCGATTCCCGCGTCGACCTCGTCGAAGATCATCGTGGCGGGCGCGTCACCGACGACGAGACGCGTCGCAAGCATCGTGCGTGCGAGCTCACCACCCGATGCCACCTTCGCGAGAGGCAGATGTTCGCCGCCGGGATTCGCCCTGAGCAGGAACGTAACGGCGTCGCCGGCAGGGTCCCGCGCTTCGTCGGCAACCTCGATCCTGATCTCGGCGTGGGGCATCGCCAGTGTGCGCAGCACCTTCTCAACGTCCTTGGCCAACGACGGCGCCGCGGCGCGCCGGGCCGAACCCACGGCGGCAGCCGCCACGGCCACCCGCCGCCGTGCAGCGCTACGTCGGGCATCGAGCTCGGCGGCCCGCTCGTCGAATGACTCGAGCTCGGCGACCCGCTCGCGCAGGGTGTCAAGTCTCGTCTTCATCTCCGCAATCGAGGACCCGTACTTGCGGCGAAGATCGAAGATCATCGCCCGGCGCTCGACGAGTGCCGCCAGCGTTGCCGGATCACCGTCGGTCGACTCGGCAGTCGACCGCATGTCGTCGGCGATGTCGCGCACCGCCTGCTGTGCGGCCCGCAGCGCTTCGACATGGCGATTCAACGCATCCCGGCGCCCGAGTGCGGCGACGGCCGCAGCGACGCGGTCGATTGCACCGTCGTCGTCGACGAGCGCGCCGATCGCCGCGTCCAGTGCCGTACGACTCCCCTCGGCATCCTGCAGCAAATCGATCTCGGCATCGAGACGAACGTCCTCGTCCGGATCGTCGAGTCGGGCCGCCTCGAGCTCGGCGACTTGGAACCGCACGAGGTCGAGTTCGCGGGCACGGGATGCTTCGTCGCCACCGAGTGAACCGAGCCGTGCCTCGACGTCGGCAAGTTCCGTGCGTGCCGCGCGCAACTCCGAAACGTCGATCTCGGCGTAGGCGTCGAGCGCCTCGCGTTGGGCAGCAACCCCGAGCAACCCCTGATGGGCGTGTTGTCCGTGCAAATCGATGACTCCCGCGGCGACGTCGGCGAGCTGACCGACGGTGGCAAGCCGACCGTCGATGTACGCGCGCGAGCGTCCGTCGCGGGGAACGACACGGGCAACGACGTGCTCCTCGCCGTCGGCACCGACGAGGCGTCCCTCGACGCGCAACTCGGGTGCACCCGGACGAATCATGTCGGGATCGGCACGCTGCCCGACGAGCAGCGAGATCGCTTCGACGATCATCGTCTTGCCCGCGCCGGTCTCGCCGGTGAGCACGGTGAGTCCGGGGCCGAGGACGACGTCGAGTTCGGCGATGACTCCGAGATTCTCGATGTGCAGTTCGTTGAGCATGGAACGGCGCGGTGCGACGCGGACTATTCGGGGAGTCCGGCGAACTTCGTGCGCAGGATCTGGTGGAAGCGCGGCGCACCGAAGCGCACGAATCGCACGGTGCACGTGTCGGGTGCGAATTCAACGCTCGTACCCACCTCGAGGGTGGCGGTCTTGCGACCGTCGACGACGACGTCGACGGGACGCGTTCCCGTCACGGTCATCGTCAGCGATTCGGACGGATCGAGCACGAGCGAGCGATCGAAGTTCATGTGCGCCGATACCGGCGTGACGACGAGCGCGCGATGACGCGGCGATACGACGGGCCCGCGGGCCGACAGCGAGTACGCCGTGCTGCCCGTGGGAGTGGCGATGATGATGCCGTCGGCGGAATAGCCCTCGAAAAGTTCGTCATTGATGCGCACGTCGATCCACACTGTGTGCCCCGACTGCTGCTTCTCGAGCACCACCTCGTTGAGCGCCCGCCAGGTCGCCCCCGTCAAGGCTCCCGCGACCACGCGCACCCCGAGCATCATCCGCTCGTCGAGCGTCACCCCCGCGCGCGACTCACCGCACAGAGCCTCGATCGCCGCCACCGCGCGATCCGGTGTGATCTCCGTGAGATAGCCGACGGTTCCGACGTTGATGCCGAGTACGGGAATCGGCGCACCGTCGATGAGCGACACCGCCCGCAGGACGGTGCCGTCCCCGCCGAGCACGACGACGAGATCGGCGTCGCGCGGCGAGCGATCGGAGCCGAGCGAGGTGACGCCGTGCGCCGCAGCGTCGGCGACGGGCATCCACACGTGGCGGCCGAGCGCGCCGAGACGACCGGCGAGTGCACCGACGAGTGCACCGACGTCGGCTCGGGTGTGATGGGCAACGATGCACACGTTGTCGAACGCCATGTCGCTGATCGCCGTCTCGCTCATCGCACTACCTGTGGCGTGACCCGACACCGATGCTCCCCCGCCGTGCGGCGGATGCGAATGCGAATGATCGATCGTCATCGGTGACTCAGCCGCCCACGCTAGGCACGGCGGGCACGTCGAGCCACAACCACACTTCACGGTTGCCCGCCGGTCCGTGCACCGCACAGTCGACGCGCCCCCGCTCGGTGCAGCCGGCGTGCGCGAATGCCTCTGCCACCTCGTCGACGCAACGCCGGCGCACGTCGTCGTCGCGGATCACCCCCGCACCGGCATCGACTTCGCGGCGTCGTGCCTCGAACTGCGGCTTCACGAGGAGCAGCGCCGCACCCCCGGGACGCACGGCGGCGAGGATCCCGTCGCGCAGGATCCGCAACGAGATGAACGACACGTCGGCGACGACGAGGTCGTGATCGGCTGCGACGTCACCGCGCGACACCGCAGCAACGAGGTCACGGCAGTTCAGCGAGTCGCGCACCGTGACGCGCGGATCGGCGGCAATTCGCGGATGCAGCAGACCCTTGCCGACGTCACATGCAGTCACCGCCTCGGCCCCGTGGGCGAGAAGACAATCGACGAAGCCGCCCGTCGACGCCCCGACGTCGATGACCCTCATGTCGCGCACGTCGAGGCCGAGGTCACCGAGTGCCGCCTCGAGTTTCAGACCGCCACGCGACACGTAGCGGTTGGGCTCGACGACGCGCACCTGCTCGGCGGGGTCGACGAGGCGACCGACGGTGAGAACGGGCGCGTTGTCGATCGTCACCACATGACGCTCGACGAGGCTGCGCGCGTCGTCAAGGTCGTCGGCAAGTCCGCGATCGACGAGGATCTCGTCGATGCGCCGCCGTCGCGTCATGACGTAGCAACCACTGTCAGCGCGCGGTCGTGCGCATGAACTCGGCGAAGTCGGCGAGTGACGCACACACGACGTCGGGCGGGCGGTGCGGGTCGGGCTCTTCGGTTCCCGAGCGAATCATCGCGTACCGCGCCCCGATCGTGCGCGCAAATCCCCCGTCGGTGGTGTTGCGATCCCCAACCATCCACGCGTGCGAGAGATTCTCCACCGCGAGTGTGCGCTTCACGAGCTCGCCCATCGGCGCGTGGGGTTTGCCCGCGACGACGGGATCAATGCCGGCAGCAACGGCGATCGCCGCGAGGATCGCGCCGCCACCGGGGATCGGCCCGCGCGGCGTCGGATACGTCGGGTCCTCGTTCGTGCCGATGAGTCGCGCTCCCGCACGCACCGTGACGGCCGCCCGGGTCATTCCGCGGTAGTCGAAACTCGAGTGATAGCCGACAATGACCGCGGTGACACCGTCGACACTGCGGGCGAAGGATTCGTCGTCGACGTCGTCGTCGGTGGTTGCCGCAACGACTGCACCGACGGCTTCGACCGCCTCACGAACGCCGGGCCCGCCGGCGACGAGCACGCGATCACCGCTGCGCAGCAGGAGCGCGGCGGCCTGAGCGGAGGTGCACACGTCGCCGCGCGCGGGGATTCCGAGCGATTCGAGGATCGACACCTGCTCGCCGAGAGTTTTCGACGAATTGTTAGTGACGAAGAGCACGCGATGTCCGCGCGCACGAAGATCGGCGATCGCCCGGACCGCGCCGGGAAGGGGCTCGTGTTTCAACCATACGACTCCGTCAAGATCGCACAACACGGGATCGCGGAGCACCGGCGCATTCATCGGGCTTCACGGTAGTTCGGCGGATAGTGCGCACCTGCCACGATGCCTGGCACGATGCCTGCCACGATAGAGGGATGCCCGCATTTCTTCCGTTCCGCGGTGTGCGCTACCGCGACGATCTCGATCTTCGTGTCGTCACCGCCCCGCCGTACGACGTGCTCGGCGCCGATGATCGGGATCGTCTGGCGCGATCGCACCCGAACAACGTCGTGCACGTCGACGTACCCGTCGGTGACGATCCGTACACCAATGCCGCCGGTCGCTTCGCCGAATGGATCGATACGGGGGTGCTCGTGCGCGATCCCGCACCGTCGTTCACCCTCTATCGCATGGACTTCGTCGACGCGGCGGGGCGTCGCCGTCGCACCGTCGGCGTCGTCGGCGCACTCGAGGTCGTCGACGAGGGCTCACCCGAAGTGCTGCCGCACGAGCGCACGACACCGAAGGCGACGACCGACCGTCTCGATCTCACCCGCGCGACCCGCGCCAACCTCTCACCCGTGTGGGGTTTGTCGCTGCGCGAGCAGCTGAGTGACGCCCTACTGGCAAAGGGCACCGCGATGGGATCCTTCGTCGACGCAGCCGGCGTCACCCACACGATCGAACGTGTCGACGATCCCGACCGGGTGAGATCGATTTCGCGCCTCGTGTCGAGCGCCGCGGTGCTCATCGCCGACGGACACCACCGCTACGGTGTCGCGCGCACCTACCGCGACGAACGTCGCGCACGCGGCGACGGTACCGACGCCGAAACGACGCTCACCTACGTTGCCGAGCTCGTGGAAGACCAGTTGAGCATTGCCGCCATTCACCGCCTGTACCGGTCGATCGCTGTCGATGCGCTGCGCGACTCACTCGGCAAGTACTTCGAGGTCGAAGCAGCCGGCCGGGTGGGAGACGACGTCATCGCCGAGATGGACCGCCGGGGATCACTGTGTCTCCTCGGCCCGTCGCTCGAGTCGTGGTGGCTCACGCCCCGCGAGGGCGCGTTCGGTGCGGCCCGCAACCTCGACAGCGATCGACTCGAGGTCGCACTGCGATCGGTCGCCCACGACGTCGCATACCAACACGGTGTCGACGAGGTGTGCGACCACCTGCGCCACGGTCACGCCGATGCCGCGATCCTCATTCGACCGACGGGAATCGACGAGATCCGCCGCACGGCGGCGGAGCGACTGCTCATGCCGCCGAAGTCGACGTTCTTCACGCCGAAGTTGCGCACGGGAATGGTTTTTCGCACGCTCGAAGACTGACCACCCGTACATCGGACGCACCCCACGGTCGTCGCGCTCGGCGGGCGGCAACCATGACGACGTCCCCCGGACGCGGTGTCACGAGCAACGAACTCTTCCGCGGTGCAACTGCCGACCCGGGTGCCGACCTGCGCGCCGGTCCGATGGTGAGCCGCACCGTGCGACTGCGCGATGTCGCGTCGGATGACACGTCGAGCAGAATCTCGCTCACCCACGTGCCGCGCCGCAGCGTCCGACCCACGTCAACGACTCGTCCGCGCAGCAACGCCGTGTTCCGTGTCGTGATGGCCAGGTTCAATTCCGGGTGCAATTCCGGGTTCATTGCCGTGTTCGTTGCCGTGCTCATGCCCGACATGTGTGCGATCGGACCGCAGCGCGGCAGTCAGCACGGGGCACCCGATCATGCCGGACAGTCGCCGAGTTCGGCGAGACGTGTTCAGTCGCCGAGTTCGGCGAGACGTGTTCAGTCGCCGAGTTCGGCGAGACGTGTTCAGTCGCCGAGTTCGGCGAGACGTTCCGACACGTCGAAGTACGCGGGATCGACGGCAGCGACGCGCTGGAACAGGCGCTGCGCCGTGACCGTGTCGCCGGCGCGATCGTGAAGGTCGCCGAGGACGTACCACTCGAGAAGATGGTGCGGCAGCGGCCGCGCAGGAACGGTGCCGTGCGTCATGATCCGAATGGCAGTCATCAGTTCGCCACGGTCGGCGTACGACATGGCCGTTGAGACGCGACCCTCGGCAAGGATGTCGGGACTCGGTGAGAGCAACCGCAGTTCCTCCCATAGTTGCTCGACGCGCTCGTATCTGCGCAGCGCGCGGTAGCAGTCGATGAGCACGGGAAGATTCGTCGCATCGGAGCGATCGTCACCACGACCTGCTTCGAGGAATTCCGCAGCTTCGTCCCACCGTCCGAGTCGGTAGGCAAGACGACCGGCGAGCACGTTCACCTCCGGGATCGAGCGGACATCGGTGATCAGCGGCGCTACGAGGCGTCGGGCTTCACCCCACCGTTCGGCGTCGTAGCACTCGAGGGCACGGGCCAACTTCGCCCCGACTGCTGCCGCCCTGCGCTCGCCGACGCAACGAGCGACGGCCTTCTGGAGCGCGGGATCGAGATCCTTTGCCGGCCGTTCGACACGCTCGGTCTTGCTGCTCGCGTCGGAGCCGCGCTTCGGGCGCACGCGCACCGGGCCGAGATCGACGAGTTGCTCCTCTTCGCGAACGGGAGGCTCATAGGGCTTGCCCTTCTTGCCGTACACGCGACCGCCGACCCGAGCTCGCACTTCTGCTGCACGGCGGGCGGCCGCAGTCGCCGGAACCTCACGAGCATCGTCGCGGGAGCGACGACGGTCGTCCCGACCGGCGAACGACCTGCGCTCACCATCCCGACGGGGCCGGTCATCACGACGCGGACGATCGTCACGGCGGGGACGGTCATCACGACGCGGTCGGTCATCACGAGCGGCGAACGACCGGCGCTCACCATCACGACGGGGACGATCGTCACGGCGAGGACGGTCATCCCTCCGTGGTCTGTCATCGCGACCGGCAAACGGCTTGCGCTCACCATCCCGACGGGGCCGGTCATCTCTACGCGGTCTGTCATCACGACCCGCGAACGGCTTGCGCTCACCATCACGACGCGGTCTGTCATCACGACCGGCAAACGGCTTGCGCTCACCATCACGACGCGGTCTGTCATCACGACCGGCAAACGGC
>JBIIDI010000075.1:0-8822 GCA_044238425.1 Ilumatobacteraceae bacterium | reverse complement strand
CCGACTACGAGCGCCTCGCAGCACCGCACCTCGGCGCCTGACGTCCGGCCGCATGTCCACCGCGTCCGCCTCGTCCGTTTACGACGTCGATCGCGCGCAACTCGTCGAACTGCTCAGCGGTGAGCCGAAGTACCGCATCGACCAGGTCTGGACCGGGCTGTACACCCATCTACAGCCTCTTGCAGAGATCACGACGATTCCCGCGACGCTGCGCAACAAGGTCTCCGACGTTCTCCCCGAGGCACTCGACCTGCAGGTGACGAGCGTGAGCGACGCGGGCGACACGACGAAATTCCTGTGGAAGCTGCGCGACGGCGGGCATCCACTCGAAACGGTGCTCATGCACTATCGCGACCGCAGCACAGTCTGCGTGAGCACGCAAGCGGGCTGCGCCATGGCATGCGGCTTCTGTGCGACAGGCCAGGCCGGGTTCCGCCGCCACCTCACGGCCGGTGAAATCGTCGAACAGGTCGTTCGCGCGGCGCGGCTCGCCAAGGAGCAGGGACGACGCGTCGCCAACGTCGTCATGATGGGAATGGGCGAACCGCTCGCCAACGAAGACGCCACCTGGCGAGCCGTCGAACGACTGCATGCCGATCTCGGGTTGTCGGCGCGGCACATCACCATCTCCACCGTCGGGATCATCCCCGGGATCCGTGCGCTCGCTGCGCGACCGCTACCGGTCAACCTTGCCGTGTCGATTCACGCCGCGCGCGACGAACTGCGCAACGAACTCGTGCCGATCAACCGCCGCTACCCGCTCGACGATCTCATCGACGCATGCCGCGAATATCTCGTCGCAAAGAACCGTCGCATCAGCTTCGAGTGGGCGCTCATCGACGGTGTCAATGATTCGGCGCGCGACGCGCGCGAACTAGCCCAGCTCGCCAAACGGTTGACACCGTCGGCGCACGTCAACCTCATTCCGCTCAACCCGACCCCGGGGTGGCCGACCCGCGGAACGTCACCCGCAGGGGTGAAGGCCTTTGCGCAGCGACTCGCCGACCTCGGCGTCAACGCCACGGTGCGACGCAACCGCGGCACCGACATCGATGCCGCATGCGGACAACTCGCCGCCGGTCAGGCCGTCGACGTCGCGATTGCCGCAAGGCGCTCGCGACCCTCGGCGACGTAGTGCCGCAACGCGGCCTCGACCACCGGACCGAAGAGTGACCCCGAGTACCGCAGCGTCACGTCGACCCGCGAACCCGATCCGTCGGGCGTGACGACGGCTTCGAGCTGCCACTGCGAGTGTGAGCGGCCGTCCATCTCGTTCCGGTCGAAGACGACACGACACGCACCCGATGCGGCAACGTCGTGGACCGTGCGTTGCATCCGCAACTTCTTGGAGCGCGCGAACGGACCGATGCGCGCCCGCAACTCCACCTGCCAAACAGGGTGCGCCGCGTTGGCGTCTCGCGCGACGGCGTGGACGAGCGACATCCACTTCGGGTAGTTCGCCAGATCGTCGACGAGAACGCGGACACGTTCAACCGGCGCATCCAACCGGATCGTTTCGCCGTGCTCCATCGGTTGCGGGGCCGACTTACTCGACGTGATCACCCTGGTGAAAGTCGTACGTGTCGTCGGGCTTGGCGACGCCGCGTGTCGTGTCGCGGAACATTGCGCGCGAGGAATCCGCCGGTCGCGCAATCGGCCGGGTGTGGTTAGCGGTTGCACGGTCGAAGAAGCGCCGCTCGCCCGCCGGATGCGAACGCGTCGTATCACGCGCGGCCGACGCCGAAGATGGAGCGCCATCCGGATTCGCCCCGTCGTTCACCGCTGCCACGGGTGCATTCGATTCAGTTGAACGATCGTCAACGATGGCCGATGTGTACGATGCGTCGTCACGCGCCTGCTCCGCGACGGCATGCGGCTCGGCCACCCAGGCGACCGTGGCGGTGGCGTCGCGCGGCACGAACGGAGGCGACATCGGAACCGTCGGATCGAAGAGTCCGTTGTCCGTGACGACGCGCAGTTGCGTCGTTGCGTCCCGCTCGCGACGCGCGGTCGGGCGCGGTGCTTTCGCTGCGGCGGCTCGCTTCGGCACGGCCGGCTTCGTCTTGGCTTCCACTCGATCCTTCTGCGCAGCGACGAACAGGCGCGATGTGCCCTCGCGTCGGTCGTCGATGCTCCACCCACGCGGGAGAATGAGGCGCTCCGCGTGACGATCGCACAGGAGATTCATGTGGTGCGGGGCATCCGGCGAAGCATGCTCGAGCCACACGATCAACGTGCCGATGTCGATGCCGTAGGCGACCGACGCGGGTTCGGCGCACCCGACCCGCTCACAGCTTCGACGCACGAACCAACAGTAGACGCGCAAACGCGGTCGATGGTGCCTTCCCGGTGGGCGATGCGGGCCTCGATCCCACGACTTCCACGATGTGAACGTGGCGCTCTTCCGACTGAGCTAATCGCCCTTGCGGCTCCTCAGGCTACTGCTCGAGGCACACCATGCCCATGCCCTGACGGTCGCGTACCGCGACGGTGTCGGAATCACATGCGGCGTCGAACGGCACGAGCTCGCGGGCAACGCCGATGTGTGCGGCAGCGCAGTCGACCTCGTACCCCGCTCCGACTGCATCGAGGGCGATGCACGAACCGGGACCCACGAGGCCGTCCGGACCGCGCGGCACGTTGCGTCCACCGACGATGTGCAAGAGCACGACGAGGGCCGCACCTCCCGCCGCGACGGCGACGACGAATCGCCACGGAAAGCGGGCCCGTCCGACGGACAGAGGGCTCGACCCGGCAAACGCGCCCGACCCGTACGGCGGGGTCGCTCCGGTGGGTGGCGATGCAGCGTTCACGCGAGGATTCGCCGCGGCGGCGACGAGGGCATCGTGGGCTGCACGTTTCGTGGGCGACGAAAGAATCGACCAGGCTTCCGCGATGCGGGCGACGTCGGCGTGATTGCCGGCGCCCCCTCCGTCAGGATGCGCCTCGCGCATCCGCGTCCGGTACGCGGCGCGGATCTCCGTGATGTCGGCGTGCGGGGACACACGCAGGACTGCGTACGGATCGATCACGACACGTCAGGGTATGAGACACTGCACCCCAACGGCGATACCAACCCGCACAGCCGATGACGACTGCCGGCGACGCGGTCAGTAGCCGAGGGCCACATCGACTCGACCGATGAGCGGCTCCCCCGCAATCCAGCGGCGACAGTTCTCGCGGACACGGGCCGACAGCAACGGCACGGCCATCTCCCGGGTGTTCCCGATGTGCGGGGTGATGACGCAATTCGACAGTCTCCACAACGGATGATCGGCAGGCAGCGGCTCGGGATCGGTGACGTCGAGGGCGGCCCCCGCAATCTCACCGTTCTTGAGTGCATGCACGAGAGCGTCGGTGTCGATGAGTCGTCCGCGCCCGACGTTGATCACCCACGCGTCGTCACGCATGATCGCGAACTCCGCAGCGCCGAGCATCCGTTCGGTCCGGGGCGTGAGGGCACACGCGAGAATGACCGCGTCCGCACCGGCGATCGCATCGTGCAACCGGTCGTCGGCCATCACCTCGTGCACACCGGACATCGGTGCGACCCGGCTGCGCAGGACGGTGACGTGCGCACGAAACGGCGCGAGCAACGTGACGAGCTCTTCGGCGATTCCCCCACCGCCGACGATCGTCACCCGCGAATCGAACACGTTGCGACCGTGATCCTGCGACCAGTGGTCGGTGCGTGCGTATCCGATGACGTGGCGCAAACCCGCGAGCAGAAACGCAAGACACAACTCGGCCACTGGTTCGGCGTACACGCCCTTGCCGCTCGTCCACGTGCGCCGATCGTCGAGCACGGGCACGAAGTTCTCGATCCCGGCGAACGGCAACTGCACCCACTCGAGCTGCGGCGCGCGCGCGAGCCACTCGCCCAAACCCGCGGCATCGTGCGCCGCACCCCAGACGAGGGCGCTCGCCTCTTCGAGACGCACGACATCGGCACCACCGGCGCGCACGGCATCGCGCAACCACCCCGCGGCGTCGTCGGGACCGACGGCGACCCGTCGTCTCGTCGCCACGAAGTCGGCCTACGTCGACGTCGGTCGGCGGCGCAGCGGCACGCGGCGCAGACCGATCGGGCGGCGCTTGCTCACGTTCGGCGCCTTGCGCCCGCGAAGGGTCCCGAAGACGAGGATCGCGATGCTCGCAAAGAGCACGATCGAAGCGAGAACGTTGATCTGCGGCGGGATGCGCACGCGAGCTGCTCCGTAGATCTGCAGTGGGAAAGTGACGGTCGAGCCGGCATTGAAGAACGTGATGATGAAGTCGTCGATCGACAGCGCAAAGGCGAGTAGCGCAGCCGCAAGGACGCCGGGGAGGATGAGCGGGAACGTGACGAGGCGGAACGTACGCCACGGCGACGCCCCGAGATCGGCGGCAGCCTGTTCGAGTGTCCAGTCGAAGCCACGGATGCGGGCCCGGACGGTGAGTGCCACGAAACTCACTTGGAACATGACGTGGGCGATGACGATCGTCGTCGTCCCGAAGTCGATGAAGGTCTGACCCAGGAACAACGTTGCGAGCGAGGAACCGAGCACGATCTCGGGGGTCGTCAGCGGGAGAACGAGCAACAAGTTGATCGCCGACGAACCGACGAACGCTCGGCGCGACAACGCGACGGCGATCATCGAGCCGAGGATCGTGGAGATGACGGTGGCGATGGCACTGATCCGCAAGCTCGTCCACAATGCAGACGTGAGGCTCGACTCGGAGAACGGGTTCAACCAGTTGTCGAGCGTGAAGCCCTGCCACACGATGTTGAAGTTGCCGCGCGGCGAATTGAAGCTGAAGAGCACGATGAAGAAGATCGGCATGAACAGGTACACGAGGCCCAGCCCGGCGAACACGTTCAACCCGTTGCGGGCAACCTTCGACCGTAACGTGCTCACGCGATGTCCTCGGTGCCGAAAAACCGGGTGTACAGCAACACGAGAGCCGTGATGCTCGCCATGAGCACCGTGCTCATGGCGGCCGCAACCGGGTAGTTGTTCTGGCGCAAGAATTGATCCTGGATCGAGTTGCCGATCATCGTCGTGTTCGGGTTGCCGAGGAACTGCGCATTGACGAAGTCACCGGCGGCGGGGATGAACGTGAGCAAGGTTCCCGCAAATACTCCCGGCACCGACAGCGGCAGCACGACCTTGCGGAACGCCGCCGTCGGCGTCGAGTACAGATCGTTGGCGGCGCGCACGAGTGACGGATCGATCTTTTCGAGACTCACGTAGATCGGCAGGAGCATGAACGGCAGGAAGTTGTACGTGAGGCCACCGATGACGGCTGCGGGCGTGTTCAGCAACTTGCCGTTGTCCATGATCTGCAGGAACTCGAACACGCCGACGAGACCGAAGGTGCGAAGTACCGACACGATCGGCCCCTGGTCGGCGAGGATCGTGCTCCACGCGATCGTACGGATGAGGTAGCTCGTGAAAAACGGGATGACGACGAGACCGAGCAGGACGTTCTTGAACCGACCGCCGCGGAACGCGATGACGTACGCGACCGGGAACCCGATGAGGATCGTGAGCACCGTGGCAATCGCCGAGTACAGGAATGCGCGCTGGAATTGCGCACCGAAATCGGAGAACGCCGTCGAATAGTTCTCCCACGCCCAACCGAAGTCGTATTGAACGGAGAAACGGCTCTCCTTCGTCGACAACGAGATGCGCAGCAGCGACCACACCGGAGCGAGGAAGAACAGCGCCATCCACAACAAACCGGGTTTCATCAGGCCGTACGGCGCGAGGAGACGGCGCGCCTGCGGTCCCCCGAATGCCGCCAGAGCGCCGACACCCGCAACGACGATGAGGAGAACGAGAACGACGAGCGCGTTTGCGGCACCGTCGAACCACCCCGCCCCGAGGGCGACCAGGCACAGCGCAGCGACCGCGAGGGCCCCGAGGCCCGCGTGATCAGCCCGCGAGGCGAGCATCGGCCGTTAGGCGCCGGTGATTGCCGAGAAGGCGTCGGCGAACTGTGCGTCGACGTCCTCGCTGAGATTTGCCCACGACTTCAGACGCGACCGCATTGCATCGTCGGGGAACACGAGCGGGTTCTCCGCCAACTCGGGGTCGATCTTTGCGAGCTCTTCCTGCACGCCCTTTACCGGCGAGAGGTACTGCACGTACGCGGTGATCTGCGCAGCCTGCACGGGGTCGTACACGAAGTCGACCCACTTGGCCACGGCATCGACGTTCTTGGCACCCTTCGGGATGACCATGACGTCCGACCAGAGCGTTCCACCCTCTTCGGGGATGATGAAGCGGATGTTCGGTGCATCCTTGCCCAACTGCAGCACGTCGCCCGACCAACCGACGCACGCGGCGTAGTTGCCGCTGACGAGATCGTCGATGTAGTCGTTGCCGGTGAACGCGCGGATCTGACCGTCGGCCTTCGCCTTCTCGAGTTGCTCGAACGCGCCCGCCGCCTGATCGAAGCTCGTGATCGACGAAATGTCGACTCCTTGACCCATGAGGATCAGACCCATCGTGTCGCGCATCTCCGTGAGCATTCCGATCTTGCCCGTGAACGCCGGATCGAAGAGATCGGCAACGCTCTTCAATTCGCGGCCGGTGACGTCGATGTTGTACGCGATACCGGCCATTCCCGCCTGCCACGGAATGCTGTACTCGCCGGTGGGATCCCACGGCGGATTCACGTAGTTGTCGGCGAGGTTGACGGCATTGGGAATCTTGTCGAACGGCATCTTGTCGACCCATCCGAGATTGATGAGTCGTCCCGCCATCCAGAACGTCGGCGCAATGAGGTCGGGTTCGATCGTGTCGCCGTTACCGAGCAGCGGCTGGATCTTTGCAAAGTACTCGTCGTTGTCGTTGTACGTCTCGGTGTACTTCATCGCGACACCCGAAGCGGCGATGAATCGATCGACCGATCCGGTGAGATCACCCTCGGTCGGATCGATGTAGAGCGGCCAGTTGTCGAACAACAGCGCACCGCCTTCGGAGTCAGATCCACCGCATGCAGCGAGCAGCGCGGGCAGCGACAAGCCGGCGACGCCGAGTGCGCCGCTGCGCGCGAGAAACTCTCGACGCGTCATTCCGGGTCGTGCAGAGCGACGACGATTCATACCCATGGTGATCCCTCCCCGATGTGACGATGCCAAGAACCGTGCGGCTCCGTTGCCGACCGTGGCGTTGTGCCGAGCATAGTCAGCGCACCCGGATGCGACGGGATGCAACGCCGCCCCGACGACGCGGGAACTCGCCCCGACTCCGGTGGGCGCTCGACGGTGACTACAGCTCGGCTTCGACGCTGTCGACGTCGGTCGTCGTCGCACCGGCGCGATCGGGCCAACCCGACAACACGTACGGGCAGTCGTGGGGCCACTCGAGACGCAGCGTCGCGCCGGGTCGCATCCACGACTCGAGGCGATCGGCATCCGTGAGCGCCGCCATTTCCGTGTCGTCGGCGAGGCGCACGATGACCCGGGCGGTCGCACCCTGGTACACGAGGTCGGTGAGCGTGCATTCCAACCCTGCAACTCCGGCACTTGCCTGTGCCACCGGTACGAGGCGTTCCGGACGCAGCATCACCGACACGCGCTCATTGACCCGGACACTCGGAGCATCGTCGAGCACCGTCACCGTTGCGCCCACGGCGAGCTTCACCACCACCTCGTTGGCACGAACCTCGGTGACTGTTCCGGGCAGGAGATTCGACGAACCGATGAAGCCGGCGACGAACAGCGACGCCGGGCGGCGGTAAATCTCCTCGGGGGTCGCGATTTGCTCGACGACACCCTCGCTCATGACGACGATGCGATCGCTCATCGTCAATGCCTCACCCTGGTCGTGGGTGACGAAGATGAAACTGATGCCGACCTCGCGTTGGATGCGCTTCAGCTCGATCTGCATCGCTTCGCGCAACTTGAGGTCGAGAGCTGCGAGCGGCTCGTCGAGGAGCAGTGCACTCGGGTAGTTGACGAGAGCTCGCGCGAGCGCAACGCGCTGCTGCTGGCCACCCGACAACTGTGAAGGCTTGCGCGCGGCGAACTGCGAGAGGCGTACCACGTCGAGCATCTCCATGACGTCGGCCTTCACCTTCGCCTCGTCCACTTTTTTGCTGCGGGGACCGAAAGCGACGTTGTCGAACACGCTCATGTGCGGGAACAGCGCGTACTGCTGGAACACGGTGTTGACGTTGCGCTTGTGCGGCGGCACGTCGGACACGTCGGTGCCGTCAAGGAGAACGCGACCGGCGGAGGGCTGTTCGAAACCGGCGATCATTTTCAGGATCGTCGTCTTGCCGCAACCCGACGGCCCGAGCACCGAAAAGAATTCCCCGTGGGCAACATGGAAGTTGGCGTTGTCGACGGCGACGAAGTCGCCGAAGCTCTTGCGCACGTTGTCGAGCTCGATGACGGGAACTTGCGTCACGGGGACAACCTAGAAGATTTTCACGGGGAGCGCCGACCCGGTGGGCCCCGTCGACCCGTCATCCCGGACGTCAGGAGTTGATGTTCGCCATGACGTGCTTGATCCGGGTGTAATCGTCGAGCGCGTAGGCGGAGAGGTCCTTGCCGTAGCCCGACTTCTTGTAGCCGCCGTGCGGCATCTCGGCGACGATCGGAATGTGGGTGTTGATCCACACGCAGCCGAAGTCGAGGGCCTTCGCCATGCGCATCCCGCGACCGAAGTCGCGGGTCCATACCGACGACGCGAGCCCGTATTCGACGCCGTTCGCCCACCGGACGGCCTCGGCCTCGTCGGCGAATCGCTGCACCGTGATCACCGGCCCGAAGATTTCCTGCTGGATCATCTCGTCGTCCTGGCGCAGGTCGCTGATCACGGTCGGCT
>JBIIDI010000005.1:0-28772 GCA_044238425.1 Ilumatobacteraceae bacterium | reverse complement strand
CGTGCGTGTCGCCGCCACGTTGAATGGCGATCGCGCCGGGCGCGCTGTCTAACCTTAGGCAACGCCGGCTGCGGGGCTCCACCCCGGGCCGTCGTGTCGGAGGGGGAGCGACATGACGACAGCTGCACGCGCATCGATCACCGGTTTGCTGCGCGGCACGGGCGATCCCGAGGGCGAGTACGCGCTGCGTTATCCGCGCAACGAGCGGTCGATGCTGCGGGTGTTGCGCGATCGAGCCCGCGATCGCGCCGACCACACGTGGCTCGTGTGCGACGGTCGTGATCGACTCACCTTTGCCGAGGCATGGACGCTCGTGCGGCGCATCGGTGCCGCAGTGCGCCGCGACGCAGGCGTCGGCGCGCACGTCGCGCTGCTCATGCGCAACCAGATCGAGTTCATGCCGTGCTTCTACGGCGCACAGGTGAACCGGGGTGTCGCGGTACCGCTCAACGCGGAGAGCCGCGGCAAGCATCTCGAGTACCTCCTCGACAAGGGTGATGCGAGCGTGCTCGTCGTGCGCGACGAGTTGTTTGTCCGCCTTGCCGACGTCGAATCGTTGGGCAAGGTGAAGGTCGTCGTCGTCACCGGAAAGGCTCCCGACGAATCGAGCGTGCTCGGCGTGCCCGTCGTGTCGTTCGATCGATGGATCGAGGGATGCGGCGCAGAGGAGCCCGACGGGCTGCCGGCGTGGACGGATGCGGCCGTCATCCAGTTCACCTCCGGTACGACGGGACGCGCGAAGGGCGTGCTCTTCTCCCACCACTACCTGTACATGGCCGCAGCTGTCGTTGCCGATTCATTGCGGCGCCGTGCCGACGACGTGCTCTTCACCCCGCTCCCCGTCTTCCACGTCGGCGCGCTCCACTTCATTGCCAACTCGTCGTTGCACGCCGGGTGCACCGCGCATCTCGTGTCGGCGTTCAGTCCGTCGAAGTGCTGGCAACAGGTCGCCGACTCGGGTGCCAACTTCGCGATGATCCTCGGCCCGATGGTCGCCCTCGTGCACAAGGTGACCGAAACCGTTCCGCCGCACAACGTCAAGCAGGTGTTCTGCGTACCGCGACCGCCGGCGTGCGAGGACTTCGAGCGTCGTTTCGGCGTCGAGGTGCTGTGGCAGGCGTACGGCATGACCGAGGTCCACCTGCTGCCGGCGCGTCTCGACTTGCTCCCCGACAAACCGATGGGCACCCTCGGCAAGCCGGTGCAGTGGTGCGACTTCGGCATCGTCGACGAAAACGACAACCTCCTGCCGCCCGGCGAGGTGGGTGAGCTCGTGTTCCGTTCGCTGCTGCCGTACGGAATGATCTCGGAGTACTACAAGGATCCGCAGGCAACCGTCGACGCATTCCGCAACTTCATGTTCCACACGGGTGACCTGGCGACGTACGACGCCGACGGGGTGGTCTATTTCAAGGGCCGCAAACAGGACCGCATCCGCCGCCGCGGCGAGATGGTCGGGGCGATGGAGATCGAGCTGCTCGTGCTGCAGCACCCGCAGATTCTCGAGGCCGCCGTATTTGCGGTACCGTCCGAGATCGGGGAGGACGACATCAAACTCGACTTCGTGTCCCGCGAGACCGTCGATCCGGTGGAGTTGCGCGCCTGGTGCGAAAAGCAACTGCCGAAGTACATGGTGCCGCGCTACTTCGAGCAGCGTGAGTCGTTCCCGAAGACACCGAGCGAGCGCATCGAGAAGTACCGCTTCTCGCGCGACGCACTCGATCGACCCGAAGTTCACGATGCAGAAAGGAACCGAACATGATCACGCGATTGGGCATGGCGCCACGGCTGGAGGGCCGCACGTACGAGGAGTTCCAGCACCACTGGCGAACGTCGCACGCCGACGCCGCGGGAAAGATTCCGAACCTGCGCCGCTACGTGCAGAACCACGCGGTGTTGCGTGACGGCGTTCCGGTACTCGGGTTTCCGGGTTTCGACGCGTGCTCCGAGCTCGACTTCGACTCGGTCGAGTCGATGAACGCGGGATTCGGGTCGGAGGAGTACCAGGTGCGGGTGCGAGCCGACGAACGTGCATTCGTCGAAAAGGCGCGCTTCTCGTCGATTCTCGGCAATCGCCCCGTGCTCATCGACGGTGCGCGTCCGAAGAACGGCGTGAAATTGCTCCAGTTCCACCGCGTGCACCCACGCTCGACCGCGGCGACGCTCGCCGAGGTGCTGCACTCGTTCGACGCGGCGGCTCTGCAAAAAGAGGGCGTGCGCCGTCGAGAACTGCTCGTGCCGCTCGCGAACCCGCCCGCCGACCTCGGCGCCCCGGCGGCCGAAGCCGTCGACATGCAGTGGTTCGACGGAGTCGATGCCGCGCTCGCGTACCTGCGTTCGGGGTTCGCCGATGCCTGCGCGTGGAAGCTCGCCGGAGTCTCCTTCGGCGGCGCGCGTCACCTCGCCACGGAAGTCGACGTCGTCTGACCGAAGTGACCGAGCAGATCGGTCATCCGCGACCGTCGCGCCGCGACGTCGCACAGGAGTACGTCGCGCACGACTGATTCGGTCGCAACGCGTCCGGCATGACGGCGCACGACGTCGAGAAGTCCGGCGTGGTCCTTCACCGTGACTCCGAGCGATGTCGTTGCTATTCGGGCGAGAGTTGCGTCGTCGCGCACGTCGGCACCCGCCGCGTAGGCGGCACGAACGACCTCCGCGATGCGCAGTCGTGCCGCACTGCGTGCGTCGTGCCGACGTTCGTCGGCGGTGAGGTGCGCGATGACCGAGTCGATGCGCCCGAGCATGGACTCGCTGCGTCGCTGCGGTGCGCCGATACCGCCGGGATCCGCAGCGAGCGGGGTGCCCCACGCGCGGTGCGCCGCACGAAGAAGGTTTGCCGTGACGAGCCCGAGTCCCATCGCCGGAAGCGTGGTTTCGTCGGTATCGCCGCGCAGGAAGGCGAGGGTGCCGTCGAGTGCCTGGCCGGCGCGCACGAGATGCGCGAGCACCTCGAACCAGGCGCACTCGTCGGCGGGGATCGCGGCGGTGACGTCGGCGTAGCCGGCATCGATCGCCAGCGGATCGGCGAAACCGAGTACCGACCAGCGTGCGGCACCGAGGTCCTCGCCCGGGTGACCGCGCGAGGTCATCTCCCAGTCGAGCAGTGCGGTGATCGTGCCGCCGTCGACGAGCATGTTGTGCGGACCGGGGTCACCCCACAGTCGTACGGTTGCCGTCGTGCGCGCCGGCACGTTGTTCTCGAGCCAGCCGAGCAGCGCCGCGGCGAGAGGTTCGTCGGAAAAGAGCGATTCGGTGTAGCGCCGCACGGTCGTTGCGAGATGGTCGCGCAGCTGCGAGGCGTCGATCGTCGCGCCGGCGTCACGGGTGGCCGCATGCAGCCGACCGAGCATGCGCCCGAGATCGCGGGCCATCGCCTCGTCGAACGATCGGCCGGGCGGTTTGCCGGGGAGCCGTTCCATGACGAGGTACGCGCGCTCGAGACTTCCGCCGTCGGGCTCGTGCCACAGCACCCGCGGCACGGGCAGTCCGCTCGAACGCAGCTCGTCGAGTGCGACGAACTCGGTCGCCCGCGACGTCCACGTCAGCGGGCCACCGATCGCACTGCGGCGAACGACGAAAGGTCCCTCGCTCGTGTCGACGAACCACGTTTCCTGACCGTTGCCGAGCGCGCTGCGCTTCACTGCTGCGACCGTCGTGGCCGTGCCGAGGTGTCGCGTGAACAATTCGGAGAGCAACGCGGTGTCGGCCAGCGCGTCGCCGACTGCGGACGCGCTCATCGTGTCGCGCCACCGCGGGCGGCGATGCGTGCGAGCACGGCGCTGCGCTGATCCTTGTCCTCGAGGTTGCGCACACCGAGCGGGTCGATTGCGTCGATGGCGGCGAGAACCTCGGCGGGAACGGGCTCACGCAACCGACTCGTCGCCGTGTCGACGGCGAAACCGAACTCGGCGACGACCGTCGCGAGTTCACCCTCGTAGTCGACGAGCTGCGGCCGCTCACCGAGCCGCACCGTTGCGCTCTCGGTGACGGCGACCGTGACGCCGGCACCCCGAGCGCGCACCGCCGCACCGTCCGGCGTCGACGTCCCGGTCGGGCCCGATGCGGAGGCGCGATGTTCGCGCTCGACGGCCGATGCACCGCTGACGAACGCGGCGCGTTGCGGAAAGAAGCGGCGCTGGTGTCCGACGCGGTACGCGACGAGGCGACCGACGAGTGCCGCCGTGTCGGCGATCGCGAGGCTGCCGGGAAAGCGTCGCCAGCCGCCGTCGGCACGGCGCACGCGACTCGCATTGACGTTGCCGATCGCATCGACCTCGATCGGGCTCACGTATTGAAGGGTGACTCCGCCGCGTGCAACGAGATCGAGCACCTCGACTTGGGTGTAGTTGCCGATCGCCGCGCGGGGTGCAGCCGTCGAGTCGAGGATCGAGGCGGCGAGATCGATGCGCCGCGGGGCGACTGCGGTGCCGAAGAGCACGGTGAGCGACGGATGCAGGACCTCGCGGGCGAGCAACGCCGCCGTCGCCGCAAGTGGTGTGCCGACACCGACGATGAGCACGTCGTCGGATCGCGTCTGGCGGGCGAGTTCCCAACACAGCCGCGTTGCCGGCGAGACGTCAGCGTGGCCGGTGCGTGCCGTTGCGCCGCTCATCGTGCGTGCACTTCCGGGAACGCGTCGCGCAACGCGACGCGCGGTTCGACGCCGCCGGCGACGGAGCGCTGGTATGCGGCCAAGCCGGCGAAGTCGGCTCCGTACGTGCCGGGAACTTCGCTCGGGGCGGCGCCGTGCGGCACCTCGAGCACGTGGGTCACCTCGTGGGCGAACAGGGTCGGTTGGCGCAACTCCGTCGTCGGCACGATCCGCTCGACGCTGACGACGACGCGTCGTGACGCACGCGCGAGCGTCGCGTCGGCATCCCACAGGAAGTCGCGTTCACTCGGCGCATCGACGTTGCCGAGAGCGTCGGCGCGTTCGGCGTGGAGAAAGGTGACGTCGGGTCGCAGCGCGGGCATCGCCCACAACGTCTCGCCGGTGTACGGGCACGGCACGGTGCGCAGCCCGGCGTCGGCGGCGAGATCGCTCCCGGCCGCGCCGCGACTCGGCAGGAACGGCAGTCCGATGGCGGCGGCGCGCAACCCGGAGATGAACATCAACTCGCTGTATTCGCGTACGGTCACCTCGCCCGCCTCGACGAGTGCGTTCCATGCCGGAGTCGTACCGAATGTTTCGAGTCCGACGTAGCCGGTCGTGAGTTCACGGATGGCGCGGTGCGCGGCGAGCCATTCGAGGTCGAGCGAGGCGAGGAACGACGCCACGCGCAGCGGTGCGACTCCGTCCCGGCACAGTCGGGCGATGACGGCCATCGGTTTGCGGCGCAGCACGACGCCGCCGATGCCGACGAGCGGGTCGTTGCCGTCGGAGCGGAGATCCTCGACGAGGCGACCGACATCGTCGAGGGTGATCACCGTGCCCGCGCCGTCGCGCTGCGTCACTGCTTCCCGCCTTTTTCGTCGTCGCGTGCGGCTGCATCGCGCACCGGAGCGCTGAACATGCCGCTGCGCGTGCGGGAGAGCTCGTCGTCGACGTGTGCGCGCAGCCACTCGAGAAGGTTGCCCGATGCGGCACCCGGTGCCGCGAGAGCATCGACGAGACGTTGCGCCTCGGCACGCGCCTCGTCGTCGCCCCACTGCGTGCGCGACGCGAGGTTGCGCAGCAACTCAATCGCCGCAAGCGTCTGGCCGCGGGCGAAGGAGTCGGGGACATTCGGCAGCACCGCATCGTGCAACGACTGGGCGATGCCCTCGAGCAGGCGGGGAAGCGAGTTCTGGATCATCGGACCCCTTCGAGAGCCTGGACGAGGTGCTTGTAAATATGGACGGCCTGGTGGCCCATCGCCGCGAGGCGCAGGTCGTTGCTCCCGCCGTCCTCGAAGGCACGCGCAGCGCGAATGTGCGGCACCGCAGCCTTCACGAGGTTGAAGATCGTCCAGTAGGTGAACGAGCGTGCATCGATCGGCGCACCGCCGTGGCGTTCGTAGACGGCGAGGAAGTCGTCGTGGGCGAGAAGGTGCGAGTACAACGGCGAACGGCCGCGGAACAACGGCAGCGCTGCCCATGCGACGTCGGCGGCGACGTCACCGACGTGGGCGAGTTCCCAGTCGAGGATGG
The DNA here is from genome assembly GCA_044238425.1 of Ilumatobacteraceae bacterium. Lineage (GTDB taxonomy): Bacteria > Actinomycetota > Acidimicrobiia > Acidimicrobiales > Ilumatobacteraceae > F1-60-MAGs027. The sequence goes on along the minus strand of JBIIDI010000005.1, from coordinate 22,640 downwards.
TGACGATGCGTCCGTCATCGACGATGAAGTTGCCGATGCGGTAGTCGCCGTGACACAAACCGATCCGCACGGGCGCGGGAACGTTGTCCGCGAGCCAGGCGAAGGCGTAGCGCAGCAGCGGTTCGTCGACGATCACCGACGACTCGTACATGTCGCGCCAGCGCGCCAACTGGGTGAGGGTCGCGTCGTGCGGATCACCGGCGCCGGGCAGGAATCCGAGCGGCGTCGTGTCGGTGGCGTGGATCGCGGCGAGGATCGCGACGAACTGCTCACCGAGCGAACGCCGCGCCTCGTCGGTGGGAAAGACGTCGGGGTCCTTCGGCTTCCACTGCACGGGCACCCGACCGGCGATGCGTTCCATCGCGTAGAACGGCATGCCGAGCACGCTCGTGTCGTGTTCGAGGGCGATGAGCGCGGGGATCGGCACCGACGTGCGCTTCTCCAGCGCTTCGTGCAGTCGGTACTGCGCGTCGATGTCGTACGGCGCGAGCAGACCGTCCTCGGGTTGACGGCGGATCGCAATGCCACGTGACGACGCGACGTCGCGCAACGTGAACGTGTACGTGTGCCATGACCAGCCCTCGGCATGGCGCACGAGGTCGTCGATCCGTGCGTCGCGCGAGGCTCCGAGTCGATCGACGCACCAACGACGCAGTCGCGCGGCCAGATCGTCGCCGGTGTCCGCCATCGTCGTCACCGGCGACGCGTCAGCTCGACCGCATCGGGACGCTCGAGAATCTTGCCGACCTCGAGGATCCCGGCGCCGATCTCGCCGGTGCGTTCGTCGCGGTACTCGCAGAACATCTGGCAGTCCTCGTACACCGCGCTGCCGTCCTCCTTGCGCGCGTTGAGAAAATTGCGCGCGACGGCCCTGTCGAGCAGTGCGGTGACGACGTGTTCCTCGCCGCGGGCGTCGCGCAGCCGGTACGTGACCGGACGGTCGAGCGGCGGGAGCGGTTCGTTCAACGGCGATTCCCAGTAGGCATTCGACGTGTCGACGTGCATGACGGCGACGTTGCCGCCCCGCGTACCGACGAAGCCGCCGTGCTTCAGACCGTCGTAGCTGCGTTCGTGCATTGCCGATCCCTGTACGAAGCGATCGGCAAAATTCGCGCACACCCAGTGGTGGAGCCGGAACCCGAAGTCGTCGCGCCAGCCCCACGAGTGGTCGCGGTTGCCGACGCCGTTCAGCGTGATCGTGCGTCCGGCGTGCGCGCCGATCGCCGGCACGAGTGTCGCGGTGAAGGTGAGCCCCTGTTCGTAGTGGTGGAAGGGGAAGACGTGGCGGCCGATGTCGCCGAGCGTCGAGGCTCCCGGAGCCATGGCGCCGTCGGCGAAGTCGAACGGCGCGAAGCGTCCCTCGTAGTCGACGACCAGCGAGCCGGCATCTCCGACGTACGACAGTCGAAACCGGCGGTGCGGCTCGAGGATCTCGACGCGCATTGCCGTGCTCGCGATCTCGGTCATCTCGGCGGGGTTGCGTCCGATGGGATGGCGTTCGACCGACTTGATCCGCACCCGCTCGCCGTCGAGCGTGCCGTCGAGCTTCGCCGAGAAGATGCCCTCACCGAACTGGGGACGCAGCGACACGTGGAAGACGAAGCCGACCCCCGTGGCGACGTCGACGCCGGTGAAGCACCAGTTCTCCTTCCACGTCATGAGCGCCCACTGGTGCGGGACGTGCGGAAGATCGTCGCGCTGGGAAATCATGGGGCCTCGTCGTCTAACTTACCCTCAGGTCAATTCGTCGTCCGATTCGCAACCGCGCGTCGACGGCGGTGCACGAGGGGGCGACTGGGAGATGACGTTTGCGTCGGGATTGTCGAGGTGGGACGATCTGCCGTTTCACCAGACGATCGAGTCGTTCGGCGTTCCCGACACGTCCGACTCGCACTTCAACGACGGCTACTACTTCGCCGCGTACGCACCCGGTGTGCACGTATTCACGGGGTTGCGCCTGCATCCGAACAACAACGTCATGGACGGTTACGCCGGGGTCGTCACCGGGGGCGAACAGCGCAACCAGCGCGTGAGCCGTGCGCTCCTTCCGCGGCGCGACGTGCTCGAGGTCGGAGGTCTGCGCGTCGACATCCTCGAGCCGATGCGCCGTCAGAGGGTTGTGCTCGCATCGAGCGACGTCGACTTCGGCTTCGAGCTCGAGTTCGAATCGGTGGGCGAGCCCTTCGTCGAGTCGCGCCACCGACAGATTCGATTCGGTCGCGTCATCAACGACGTGTTCCGCTACACCCAGCCGTGCCGCGCAAGCGGAACGCTCGTCATCGACGGCAAGACGACGCGGCTCGAGCGGTGGTACGGCACGCGCGACCATTCGTGGGGCATCCGTTCGACGATGGGCCCGCACGTCCCGCACGGGGGCATCGACACGGGTGACGATCGCGACCCGCGGGCGCTGCGGCTGTGGGTGCCGTTCGAGGTCGGTGATCACTCAGGTTTCTTCCATCTCCACGAAAACGCCGACGGTGACGTGCTCGACTGCGAGGGTCGCATCGACATGCGCGACGGCGACTCGCTCGGCATCGTCGCGGTGAAGCACGCGTTGCGCTACCACCCCGGAACGCGACGGCTGTCGGGTGGCGCGTTCGAGGTGCACACGCACGACGGCGGTTCGCGCGCGTACGACTTCGAGGTGGTGTGCGATCCCGCTCATCCGCAGGGTTTCGGCTACACGCGCGGTTGGTCGGATCTCGGTCAGCCCGGCGTGTACCGCGGTGCCGACGTTCGCGAGTCGGATCGGTTCCCGACGAACGACCCGGCGCGGGCGCTCGGACCCGTGCACGTGCCGGAGAAGCGTCGCCTCGGCGGTACCGAGTTCGCCTGCACGATGCGCGGTCCCGGTGGAACGGGAATGGCGCACGTCGAGCACATGTTGTACGGCGCATACCACCCGTACGGGTTCACGGCAACGAGCAAGGGGGAGTAACCGATGGGTTGGAGGACCGATCCGAAGAAGGGCGCACCGTCGCACCTGCCACCGAATCCGATCATCGAGCCGAAGATCCACCACTGGGATCACGTCGGCATGGCCGTGCGCGACCCGCGTCGTGCCATCGAGTTGTTCCGTGACGTCTTCGGCGCGCAGTTCGTCATCGGCGGCGACAACATGCAAATCGGCATTCGCTCGCTCGTTTTCAAGTTGCCGACGAAGGTGAAGGTGGAGTTCTTGTCGCCGCTGTATCCCGACTCGTACCTCGCGAAGTACCTCGACGAGCACGGCGAGGGTTTCCATCACGCCACGTTGTTCGTCGACGACATCCATGCGACGATCGCCGACCTGCAGGCGAAGGGATTCGAGACCGTCGACACGAAACTCGACGATTCGCACTGGTTGGAGACGTTCCTGCGGCCGAAGTCGGCTTTCGGCTGTCTCATCCAGGTGGTGCAGAGCGATCTCGACTGGTACGAACCGCACCCGGTGTGTACGCCCGAGGCGGTGCTCGCCGGTGAGTGGCGCTGGTGGGGCACGCAGGTGTGGCACGTCTCCGATCTGCCCGACGACTACACCGACGCGCGCGTCACGCGCTTCCAGCGCAACTGATCGATCACGGCTGAACGGCGCACGATGACCGCGACGCACGGCTCACGCCACGTGCCACCGGAGCAGTACTCCGGGGAGTGGGTGGTGTCGAGCATGTTGCTCGACCGTGCCGAGAGATTTCCCGAGGTCGTCGCCGTGCGCGCCGAGGGTGACGACATCACGTACGCGGCGCTCGCCGATCGCGCGGCACGCTTCGCGGACGGATTGCGCCGTCTCGGCGTGCAGCCCGGTGACCGCGTCGCCACGATGCTGCCACCCGTTCCCGAGTACCTCACCGCATGGTTCGGGATCGTGTGGGCCGGGGCCGTCGACGTGCCGATCAACAACGACTTCGTCGGCGAGTACCTCCGCCACGTTCTTGCCGAGTCGGGTGCGGTTGCGGTCGTCGTCGATGCGCGATTCGTCGAACGCATCGCGGCTCTGAACGTGCCGACGCTGCGTCACGTCATCGTGGTGGGCGACGCGCCGGCGTCCGGCGTGGTGCACCGCTTCGTCGACGTCGCGGCGGGCGAGGCGCTCGGTCCGACGCGGCGCGAGGAACGCGACGTCGCCTACGTCATGTACACGTCCGGAACGACGGGCCCGTCGAAGGGTGCGATCCTTCCGCACCGCACCGCGCTGTGGAACGCGTACGCGTGGATCGACATCCTCGATCTCACCGCACGCGACGTCGCGTACTCGATGTTCCCGCTCTTCCACGTCACGGCGCGCTCCGCCGTCGTCACCTCGTCGTTGTGGGCCGGCGCGAGCGTCGTGCTGCGCAACGGATTCTCGTTGAGCAAGTTCTGGGACGAGGTGCGCTCGTCGGGAGCGACGTTCTTTGCGTACATGGGTTCGGTCATCCACCTGCTTCATGCCGAACCGCCGTCCGAACTCGACGCACGCAACGACGTGCGCGTCGCCTTCGGGGCGGCCGCGCCACCGGGGATCATCGACGACTTCGAAAAGCGCTTCGGTCTGCAGTTGCTCGAGGTGTACGGCTCGACCGAACTCGGTCCGGCAAGTGCGCCGTCACCGGGCAAGGTGAAGCGCGGAACCATGGGTCGCATCTGTCCGCATCTCGAGATCCAGATCCAGGATCCCGAGACCGGTGCGGCGTTGCCCGCCGGTGAGCCCGGAGAGATTTGTGCACGGCCGGCAACGCCGATGGGGTTGTTCGCCGGCTACTGGAGCCGACCCGATGCGACGATCGATGCGTTCCGCGACCTGTGGTTCCACACCGGGGACCGCGGATACCTCGACGACGAGGGCTACCTCGTGTTCGTCGACCGGATCAAGGACTGCATCCGGCGCCGCGGCGAGAACATTTCGAGCTTCGAAGTCGAGCGTTCGGTGAACGCGCACCCGTCGGTGCGCGAGTCCGCGGCGTACGCCGTACCGTCGGACATCGGCGAGGAAGAAGTGATGGTCGCGGTCGTCGTCGAGGCGGGGAAGTCCTTCGACGCCGCCGAGTTCCGCACCTTCTGCGACGCGACGATGCCGCGCTTTGCCGTTCCGGCGTACGTGCGGGTCGTCGACGAACTGCCGAAGACCCCGTCACAGCGGATCCAGAAGTTCAAGTTGCGAGCCGACGGCATCACCACCGACACGGTCGACATTCGCCCCGTGCGCGTTGCCAAGAAGTCGTCATGACGGTGCGCGCATGACGCAGCCGGGAGCACGGTCGCGCTCGACGTGGTGGGTGCACGTCGCGATGACCGTCACCGTTGCATCGTGGGGTCTCGTATTCGTCGGTGTGGCCCGAATGTTGCGCGAGATCGACGTCGTGCAGATCGTCGTCATCCGTTTCGGATTGATGGCACTGTGTTTCATCGCCATCTCGCTGTCGCGCAAGTCGATGCGTCCGCGGTTCAAGGGTCGCGAGTGGGGCTGGCTGCTCGCCGCAGGCGTTCTCTGCGTACCTTTGTCGCAGCTACCAATCGTCAATGCGCAGCGGTTCCTGTCGCCGGCGCTCGCGTCGACGATCGGCAACACCGGTCCGGCGTGGACCGCGCTGCTTGCGGTCATCATCCTCGGTGAGCGGTTCCGTCGGCTGCAGGTCGGCGGATTCCTGCTCGCGCTGACCGGTGCGAGTGTCGTCATCATCGCCGGTTCGGGCGACGGCGAGTTCGTCGTACGCAACCCGTGGATGGCGGCGCTGTCGGTGATCAGCCCGTTGTCGTGGGCCGGCTTCACGATCATCTCGAAGCGCTTCTCCGGCACTGCGCATCCGCTCGCCACTCTCGCGGTTGCAACGACGATGGGCATGCTCGTCATGGCACCGCTGTTTCCCCATGCTGCACATGGCATCGCCAAGGTGTCGCCGACAGGGTGGGCGTGGCTCGCTTTTCTCGTGCTCGGAGGAACCGTGATGCCGTACATCACGTGGATGTACGCCCTCAATGTGTTGCCGGCGAGCACGACGGTGTCCTATTTGTACGGGATTCCGATCGCTGCACTCGTATGGGCGTGGATCATTCTTGATGCGGTGCCGAACCCGCTGGCGATCCTGGGCGGCGTACTCACGATCGCCGGTGTGTTCGCCATTCAGCGTCCGGCGCCGAATGCGCGGACTTTCGCACCGCAGCAGAGTTGACGCTGATCCCGACGGGCCGAGTTGCTACGAACGCTTGCGGTCGAGGAATGCCTTCACCCGTGACTGGGTGTCGGGCATGCCGAAAAGCAGAGCGGTCGCCTCGACGGCGATGGCGAGGTCGCGCGTCGAGTCGCGGTTGAGAACGTTCTTCAACGTGTGCAGCGCGGTCGCCGGGTTGGCGGCGAGGCTCTCGGCGAGCGCGATCGCCCGCGGCATGAGTTCGTCGGGAGCGACGACTTCCTGCACGACGTCCCACTCGAGTGCGGTCTGCGCATCGATGATCTCCGCCGATCCGACGAGTCGCATCGTGCGCGCGTGGCCGATGATTTCCTGGAACTTCACGACGCCGTACGACGGGATGAGTCCGTGCACGGCCTCGCGGAAGGCGAGGTTCGCGGTGCTCGAGGCGATGCGGTAGTCGACGCCGCCGAGGATCTCGAGTCCGCCGCCGTGGGCGATGCCGTTCACCGCGGCAATGACCGGAACGCGGCACCGCTCGATCGCGTTGAACGAATCGAAGACCGTGCGCAGGTGCATGCGCGCCTTTTCCGGATGCTCCGAGAGCACCGGGAACGTCGAGATGTCACCGCCGGCGGAGAACGCGCGCCCCGCGCCGGTGAGGATCGCGACGCTGACGTCGGGGGTGTCGGTGATGAGACCCATGACGTCGATGAGTTCGCGGAAGAACGTCGGGTCCATGGCGTTCAACTTCTCGGGGCGGTTCATCGTGACGAGCGCAACGTTCGGTCGCACGCGTTCGACGAGGAACCGTTGGAAGGTGCCGATGGTGGGTCCTGCGGTGGTCATGGGTGCATCCTCTCCGTTGTTGCGTTCACCGCTGCGTGCCGCGCAGCGGGGTGATGACTTCGTGTCCGAAGCGACCGATCGCCTCGAGCGTGGCTGCATGACCGGGGCCTCCGGGGTGGCGCATGCGCAACGCCATGTACTCGCAGCCGGTGAGCGACTTCCATTCGTCGACGGTCGCGAGGATGTCGGAACCGCTGCCGTAGAGGAACCGTCCCGGTGCGAGGCGGTCGAAGGTGAACGCCGCGCGGTCGCGCACCTCGTCGACCCACGGTTCGAACACCTTGCGGTACACGCCGACGTTGTAATAGAGCCGGTGGATTGCCAGTGCGTGCTGGCCCCACGAGCGACGGCATGCATCCGCATCGTCGTCGATCCATGCCTCGCGGAACAACCCGACGGCCGTCGGACGACCGAGTCGAGTCGCGTGCTCGCGGTAATGGTCGGCGAGTCGTCCGCACGTCGCAGCATCGCGTTGCGGATCGGACAACCACAGGTCGCTCCAGCGCGCCGCACGCTCGAGGCCCGCACGTGAATGAGCCCCCATCCAGATCGGTGGGCGCGGTTGCGAGTACGGGCGCGGTGTGATCGTCGCGGCGACGTCGAAGTGCGTGCCGGCGTGCTCGAATGCCTCGCCGGAGAAGCACTTCGTCACGATGTCGAGCAGTTCCTCGGTGATCGCGCCGCGAGCGTCACGATCGACGCCGTAGGCACGGAAGTCGGGCACCTGGTGGCCGATGCCCAGACCGGCGATGACGCGACCCTTGCTCATCCAGTCGAGCATGATGAGCTCCTCGGCGAGTCGCACCGGGTGGTGCAACGGCGCGGCGAGCACCGCGGCACCGAACCGCAGCGTCGTCGTCGCGCGAAGAATCGCCGCCCCGATGAGGTGTGGCGACACGATCGCGCCGCCGTGGGCCTGGTGGAACTCGGGAAGGAAGCAGGCGTCGAAGCCGGCTGCTTCAGCGGCGACGGCTTCCTCGATGATCTCGTCGATGAGGACGTCGAGGGATTCGTGTTGCGACTGGATCGGCAGGATGAGGCCGAACTTCACGCGAACTCTCGTCGTCGTGCGCCGTGCGGATCGATGACCGTGCGCAGAAGGTGCAGCTCGGCGGCGGTGGGTGCGGCGGTGACGGGGACGTCGCCCGTCGGAGCGGGGAGTACGAAGCCCGTTGCGGCCTGCACCTGTTCGAACGTGACCCCGGGGTGCAGCGAGTCGACGCGCATGTGCTTGGTGACGGGATCGAAGCCGAACACGCACATGTTCGTGATGCACGTGACGGGTCCGCCGGCGATGCCGCGCCGGGCGCGATCGTCGCCACCGTCGCCGTAGCCGAGGCCGGAGCGGAAGTCGACCCTGTCGACGAACGTGCGCGGCGTGTGCGTGGTCGACCAGAGCATGATCCGCGGAATCATGATGCTGAGATCGGCCATGCCGCCGCCGCCGGCGAGGCGCACCTTGGGTGTGGCGTAGTCGCCGATGACGGTGTTGTTCACGTTGCCGTACTTGTCGATCTGCGCACCGCGGAAGGAGAACGTGTTGTATCGCGCACCCTGTGCGTGCGCCCAGAAGTCGAACGGCGAATTCGACAGCATCGTCGAGCCTTCCCAGATGCCGTCGCTCAGCGTCGACTCGGGGATCTGCGTCGGTGCCGCATCGATGCCGATCGATCCCGCCGCCCACACGAGATCGGGGGCGTGGGTGGCACGGGCGAGCATGAACGCACACGCGGGAATGAACGAGACGGCACCGTTGAAGGCACGGGTGTCGGCGGGCAGTGCACGCGAGAACGCGACGACCATGAGTTCGTCGACGGTGCAGTCGTAGCCGGGAACGGGCGTCGTCACGATGCGCTCCGTGACCGCGCGTGCAGATCGTTCTTCGCGAGGAAGTCCTGCCACGTGTCGGGTTCGACGACGTTGGTGCGGAAGAACTCGGCGAACGTCGCGGGATCGGCGCTGGCGCGCGCATAGCGGTCGTAGAAGGACTCGTCGTGCACGTACGACGGGAACATCGACGTCGGCAGTGCGCCGTGCGGGGCGTGCACGACGTCGTTCACCATGTAGCGCGGATACGTCGTGCGCCAGGGCTCGGCGCGGAACGCATCGGTGCCGATGATTTCCTCGCACGACACGATCGTTTGATCGGCGGCGTTGACGACTTCGTTGTCCATCCAGATGAGCTTCGGGTTGACGCGCGAGTTGCCGAGCGCGTCGGCCTCGTGGGCATGGACGATGGCGATGTCGACGGGCAGACGGCTGCACGCGACGTAGTGCTCGCCGGTACGCGGATCGACCTCTTCGCGCACCGTTCCGGTCGCGGCGTGCAAACCGAGCACGTCGGTGCCGATGCCGGCGCGCGTCGGCACGAACGGCAGTGCATGTGCCTGGGCTTGCAAGCGGCAAATGAGGAGGTGCTCGCTGTATTCCTCGATGGCGACGTCACCCGACTGCACGGCGCGCCGGAAGTTCTGGGCGAGTCCGAAACCCTCGAGGCTGATGAGGCCGGTGATCACCCGCTTCACGTTGCCGCCGGCGGCGAGCCAGTCGATCGGCATTCCGGCGACGAGGGCGACGACCGTGAGGTCCTTCTTTCCCTGGCGAACGATCTCGCGCACGACGGCCATGGGGGCGGAGTTCATCGACAGTCCGCCGAGGCCGATGACGGCTCCGTCGGGGATGGCGGCGACGGCGTCGCGCAGCGATCGCACCTTCGACGCCTGTGCGGGGGACGTTCCGGCGCTCATTGCGCCTATGGTAATGATCGGGTCCCGACGGAAACGAGCGAGACCCTCACTCGGGTCGCGCTACCACTCAACAGGTGGCGCGAATCAGCCGGTGATGCAAGTCGACAGGTCGCAAATCAACACGCTGCACGTCAACACGCTGCACGTGAACCGTTTGCATGTGAACAAGGGGGAGTGACATGGCGCAGGTGCTGCAGATCGACGAAGGTGACGCGCAGGAGGAGATGTACGCGCGCAACTGGACCGACGGTTTGCCCGTCGTGCCGCCGACACCCGCCCGCGTCGACGCGATGCTCGCCGGCGCGGGGCTCGCCGCCAACGATGCGATCGGTGAGATCAAGGAGCGCGCCCGCGTACTCACCGCCGAAAAAGCCGCGATCAACGCCGTCATGGCGGGATGCCTGCCCGAGCACTTCCCGGTCGTGGTTGCCGCGTTGCGCGCAATGCTCACCCCGGCGTTCAACGCGCACACCGCGTTGACGAGCACCGGTGGTGCCGCATCGTGTCTCGTCGTGTCGGGTCCCTATGCCGAGGAAATCGGCATGCGCAGTCGCCTCAACGTGCTCGGACCCGGAAATCGCGCGAACATGACGATCGGGCGCGCGGTGCGCCTCGTCGCCGCGAACGTCTTCGGTGCGCGCACGGGAGAAATGGACGGCTCGTCGATCGGTCATCCCGGCAAGTTGTCGATGTGCCTCGCCGAGTACGACCCGCCGGCACCGTGGGAGCCGCTGCGCGTCGAGCTCGGTTTCGACCGCTCGGAGACGACCGTGACGATCATGGCGACGGAAGGTCCGCGCCAGGTCGCGAACCACCTCAATCCCGATCCGGCCGGCGTGCTGCTCACGTTCGCCGCGGCGATGCGCAACCCCGCGACGTACTGCGTCGGCAAGGGCAGCCAGGGTCTCGTCATACTCGGCTACGAGCACTCGCAGATCCTCCACCAGGCGGGCTGGAGCAAGAAGCGCATCCGCGAGTTCCTCGTCGAGGAGAGCAGGATCACCGCCGACGAACTCGCGCGATGGGGCATTCTCAAGGAGAAGGGCTCGCAGCACGATCTCGGCGAGACGCACGACGGCAAGCTGCCGGCAATCGCCACCGTCGACGATCTCTTCGTCGTCACCGCCGGTGGTGCCGGTGCGGGCTGGTCGTCGTACATTCCGGTGTGGGCACCGACGCTGCACAACCGTTCCGTCACCGTGGCGGTCGAACTGCCGGGCGGATCGACCCCCGTCGTCGACGACGCGAAGATCGCCGCGGTCGTCGCGGCTCTCGCCCCCGGACTGCGGTCGGACGGAGCGGACCTCACGGCGAAGGTGACCGGTCGTCGCGCGATCGAGTTCACCCTCGACATTCCCAGCCAGGCGTGCGCCGACTGCGTCATGCCGGTACGCATGTTGCAGCCGATCTTCGCCCGCGAAGTCGAGCGCATCCTCGGGTCGGGCTGGACGCTGACGATCAACGACCCCCGCGACGAGGCGGGCCACCCGCTGAACGCGTCGCGGTCGTGAGACGCCTGGGCTAGGGTCTCGTCATGGCGATCGAGGTTCTGTCCCCGTCGTACGAAGGCGGTTCGGCCGAGGCGGTGTCGTACGCGCCGCGTCGCGCGTACGACAAGGACGAGGCACTCCATCTCGTGCTCATCGAGAATGGCAAGCCGAAGGCGAAGCAGTTGCTCCAGTTCGTCGCCGAGGAAGTACAGAAGCGCCTGCCCGTCGCGACGATCGAGACGCATTCGAAGCCGAGCGCAGGGCGCCCCATCGATGCCGACATTGCGAAGATGTTCGCCGCGCGCGCACATCTCGTCATCTCCGGCCTGGGTGATTGAGGCGCGTGCACGGCGTGCAGTTTGCACGACGCAGTACAGTTCGAAGCTCTCGGAATCCCCACCGCTCTGGTGATCACCGACCAGTTCCCGCCGATCGTCGCCGGCTTTGCACCGACCATCGGCGCAGCGGGCTATCTCGGCTGCGAGGTTCCGCATCCCGTGTCGTCGCAGAGTGAGGACACGCTGCGGCAGTATGCGGCACGCGTCGCCGACGAGGTCGTCGCGCGGCTGACGAAGAGCCCGACGGCGCACTAGCCGCGCGCTGCGCGGCGTCGAAGGCAGGGTGGTCGTACGACCGATCGCTGCGTCGTGCCCAGCGAGTTACTTGGCGGTGGCGTTCGCGTCGATCGCGCGCCGGATGATGGCAACGACGTCCTCGGGCGCGGCACCCGGGGTGAGCACTTCGCTGACACCGGCCGCCTTCAATTTCTCGACGTCCTTTGCGGGGATGATCCCACCCACGACGACCGGAATGTCGACGCCCCGCTCGCGCAACTTCGCGACGACCTTCGGGGCGAGCGCCATGTGTGCACCCGACAGCATCGACAGGCCGACGACGTCGACGTCCTCGTCGACGGCTGCCGCCGCGACGGTGTCGGGGGTCTGGAACAACCCCGTGTAGACGACTTCGAAACCGGCGTCGCGCAGAATGCGGGCGACGACTTTGATGCCGCGGTCGTGACCGTCAAGTCCGACTTTTGCGACGAGGACGCGGTGTGACATGGGGGTTCCTTTTCGTGGACGCCGGGTTCAGATGCTCGGGACTTCGACGTGGCGGCCGAAGACGCCGAGCATCGACGACATGATCTCGCCGAGAGTGGCGTATTCGCGTGCCGCCTCGATGAGTGTGGGCATGAGGTTCACCGACTCGTCGGCCGCCTGTTCGGCGAGCTTCGCAAGTACTGCGGCGACCTTCTTCTCGTCACGCTGGGCGCGGATGAGATCGAGTCGCTTCAGCTGGCGCTCCTCGTCGGCAGAGGTGATCTCGAGGATCTCGAGCTCGTCTTCTTCGTTGCCCTCGGTGAAGCGGTTGACGCCGACCATCGTGCGGCGCTTCGAACCCATCTTCTTCTCGAGCTCGTACGCCGAGTCGGCGATGCGCTTCTGGAACCAGTTTTCCTCGATGCCGCGGATGACGCCCTCGAGAATCGAGCCTTCTCCCATCTCGTCGAGCAGGGCGAAGATCTCCTCGGCGCGCTTCTCCATTTCGTCGGTGAGCGCCTCGACGTACCACGAACCACCGAGCGGGTCGGCGACGTGGGCGACGTTCGTCTCGTAGGCGATGATCTGCTGGGTACGCAGGGCGATGCGGGCGGCCTTCTCGGTGGGGAGAGCGAGGGCCTCGTCCATCGAGTTGGTGTGCAGGCTCTGCGTGCCACCGAGCACTCCGGCGAGCGCCTCGATGGCGGTGCGCACGATGTTGATCTCGGGCTGTTGCGCCGTGAGCGACACTCCGGCGGTTTGGGTGTGGAAGCGCAGCATCATCGACTTTTCCGACTTCGCGCCGTAGCGCTCCTTCATCCAGCGCGCCCAGATGCGACGCGCGGCGCGGTACTTGGCGATCTCCTCGAAGAAGTCGATGTGGGCGTTGAAGAAGAACGACAGGCGCGGTGCGAAGTCGTCGACGGGGAGTCCGGCCTGCTTGCCCAACTCGACGTAGGCGAAACCGTTGGCGATGGTGAACGCGAGTTCCTCTGCCGCGGTCGCACCGGCCTCACGGATGTGGTAACCGGAAATGCTGATCGAGTTCCACTTCGGCATCTCGCGGGTGGCGAACTCGATGGTGTCGCGCACGAGGCGCATCGCCTGGCGCGGGGGGAAGATGAATTCCTTCTGCGCCTGGTACTCCTTGAGGATGTCGTTCTGCAACGTGCCGCCGAGCGCCGCGCGCGAGATGCCGCGCTTTTCGGCCTGGGCGACGAACATGGCAAAGATGACGGCGGCGGGGGAGTTGATCGTCATCGACGTCGTGATCTGCGAGAGGTCGAGGTCGGCGTAGAGGTCTTCCATGTCGGCGAGGGTGTCGACGGCGACGCCGCAACGGCCCACTTCGCCCTCCGACATCGGATCGTCGGAGTCGAGACCGAGCAGCGTCGGCATGTCGAAGGCGGTCGACAATCCGTCACCGCCGGCGCGGATGATCTCCTTGAAGCGGTGGTTGGTGTCTTCGGCGGTGCCGAAGCCGGCGAACATGCGCATCGTCCACAACTTCGAGCGGTACATCGAGGCGTGCGGCCCGCGGGTGAAGGGGTACTGACCGGGGTATTCGGCGTCGTCGGGTCCGTACACGGGGTCGAGCGGGATGCCCGACATCGTCGTGTAGTCGGCGTCGCGCTTGCGCGATGCGTCGAAGGCGCGCTGCCATTTCTGGCGGGGAGTCTCGCCGGCGTTGTCGGCGGGCGTCTTGCCGTTCTTGTCAGCCATGTGGTGGACCTCCGTCGAGCACGCACCGTCGCGGCCGTGCGATACCGCGATCACTCTAACAGTGGACTATTTTTCGGGTCATGTTCAACATCGGTTTACTCGCGGCCAAGTGGGCCCGCCTCACCCCGAACGAGACCGCGGTCATCGATGCCACCAACGACTCGAGGGTGAACTTCGCCGATTTCGATCGCCGCATCCGTCAACTCGCCAACGCCCTCGTCGGACTCGGTCTGGCGAAGGGTGATCGCGTCGCGGTGCTCAGCCAGAACTCGACCGAGTACCTCACCGTGTATCTCGCCTGCGCCCGTGTCGGCTTCGTCACCCAGCCGATGAACTGGCGCCTCGCCGCTCCCGAACTGCGAAAGATCGTCGACAACGGCGAGCCGACGGTGTTCATCACGCAGGCGCAGTTCGCCGGTGTCGCCGCCGAGTTGCAACGCGACGTCACGTGCGTGAAGCACTGGTTGCAGTACGGCCCCGGCGGTGACGGTTCGTTCGAGAAGCTCGTTAATGCTTCGAGCGACGTCGAGCCGGCGTTGTCGTCGGTCGTCGGGGGCGAGGATCCGTGCTTCATCCTCTACACCGGTGGCACCACGGGTGAATCGAAGGGTGCGTTGCACTCGCATCGCAGTGCGTTCTACGGGATGCTCAACCAGGCGGTCGCCGAGCGGATCGTGCCGAGCGACGTGTACATGCTCACCGGTCAGATGTTCCACATACCCGTGGTGCTCGCCCTGAACTACCTGTCGTACGGGCGCCCGCTCGTGCTCATGAATTTCGACGCCACGCTCGCGCTGCAGCTCATCGAGAAGCACCGCGTGTCGGCGTTTCTCGCGGTGACGACGATGCTCAACTGGATGCTCGCCGCACCCGACTTCGAGAAGTACGACCTCAGCAGCCTGCGCAACATCCAGTACGGCGGCGGTCCGATGCCGACGCGGGTGATCAAGGAGGCGATGGACAAGCTGTCGTGCACGTTCATGCACGCCTACGGCCAGACCGAGGGCACGACGATGACGACGCTGTCGCAGGAGGATCACGTACTCGCGGTACGCGACGGAGTGAACACGCACCGACTCATGTCGTGCGGTCGCGAGGTGTACGCGACCCAGCTGCGCGTCGTCGACGCCGACGGCAACGACGTTCCCCACGACGGCAACACCCCCGGCGAGATCATCGTGAAGTCGCCGGCGAACATGCTCGGCTACTTCCGTCGCCCCGATCTCACGGCGAAGACGATTCGCGACGGCTGGATGTACACCGGCGACGTCGCCACCATCGACTCCGAGGGGTTCGTGTACATCGTCGACCGGGCCAAGGACATGATCATCTCGGGCGGCGAGAACATCTACTCGGCGCAGGTCGAAGAGGCGATCGCCCGTCACCCCGGTGTGCTCGAGTGCGCGGTCATCGGCATTCCCGACGACGAATGGGGCGAGTCGGTGAAGGCGTTCGTCGTGCTGAAGCCCGGAGTGACGGCAACCGAGACCGAGATCATCGACGTCGCCAAGCAAAATCTCGCGAGTTACCAGAAGCCGAAGTCGGTCGAGTTCCTCGACGCACTGCCGAAGGCGCCGACGGGCAAGATCCTCAAGCGCGAACTGCGCGCCCCCTACTGGGTCGGTCGCGAGCGCAACGTGTGAATGCGTGTGCAGTGGCACACGCATTCACACGTCAGTAAACACCGTCAATGAATGCGTGTGCCGTGGCACACGCATTCATAGGTCAATAAACAATGTGTAGGTGAATGCGCCTTGGCGCATCCAGCTACACGTCAATAGACAGAGTGTGAGTGGGATGCGCCGAGGCGCGGTGCCCGACCTAGCGCGGAGCGCTGTCGGAGATCTCCTCGAGTTCCCGGTGCGCGGTCTCGGGAAAGGTGCGCACGACGAAGAGCGCAACGAGTGTCGGGCCGACGGCAAAGAGCGAAAGGATCGCCCCGTAACTGCCCGAGGCGTCGAGCCACGTTCCCGCAACGACGAGCCCGATGCTTCCGCCGATGAGACTCGCCGCGGTGATCATTCCCGACGCGAAGCTGCGATCCGTCGTCGGGAACAACTCGCCGCGGTAGACGCCGAACGCCGGGTACGCCATGCCGAATCCGATGCCGCCGACGAGCGTGCTCAACCACATCGCCGGACCGGGGACGCTGAACGACAGCGTGAGCATCCACGTGCCGACGAGCAACGATGCGGCGGCGAGCACGCGGCGGCCGCGCTTGTCGGCGAGTCGCCCGCCGATGACGAGACCGATCGCCGCGGGTGTGGCGGTGACGAAGGTGAAGATCGTGATGAGCACGGGTGAGTATCCGCGCACGTCCCGCAGGTAGTTCACCTGAAAGACGCTCGCCGTCGCGATGAACACGTTGGCGAGCAGCGCGGCGACGAGTTGCATGACGAGCCGCCGGTCGCGCAACTGCCGCCGCATCGCCCGTCGCTCGTTCGTGTGCTGGGTGACGAAACGGCGGGTTTCGGAAAGCCCGCGCATCAGTACGAAACCGACGGCGCACCACGCGAGAGCGATGACGTACACCCAGCGCCATCCGCCGACGTTGACGTCGGCGAGCGGAAGCGCCGCGACCGCGAGACCCGCGCCGAATCCGGCGGCGATGCCGAGCAGTCCGAGCGTCGACGCGCGCGAGTCGCGCGACATCTCCTCCGCGGCAATGACGCCGACGAGGACGTTGATCGACACGGCGAGCGGTCGGGCGAGCGTCTGGGTGGCGACGAGCCAGGTGAACGACGGTGCGATCGCACCCAGTGCCGCGCTCAACGGTGCGAGCCACGCGAGTGCGACGAGCACGCGACGCCGCCCGAAGCGATCCGCCGCCCACGCGATGGGAATGGCGAGCACGACTCCCCAGCGCACGATCGCGGCACCGAGACCGATCGCCCGATCGGACACGCCGAACTCGTCGGCGGCGTACGAAACGGTCTGCGTGAAGAGCGTGTTCACGTACGCGAACGGAACGGTTGCGAGGACGAGCAGGAGAAATACGCGCACCTCGCTGCGCGAAGCTCCGCCGGGGAAGAGTCGACGTGTCATTCGTCCCCCGGCTGATGACGCGTCGGACGGCACCGCGGGGAGCATACTGAGATGAGTGACAGTCACGGCTCCGCGCATCCTCGTGCGCCGCAGTGGTCCTCTCTCCGGTTCCGTGCAGGTCCCCGGGGCGAAGAACTCGGTGCTCAAACTCATGGCGGCGACGCTGCTCGCCGAGGGGGAGTATGTACTCACGAACGTGCCGGCGATCACCGACGTGCACACGATGGCCGACACGCTCGCGTCGCTCGGCGTGCAGTCGCAGTGGCTCGGGCCTCACGAGTTGCACCTCGTCAACGACGGCAACATCACGCCGGTCGTTCCCTTCGAGAAGTTGGACAAGATTCGGGCGAGCATCAACGTGCTCGGTCCGCTGCTCACGCACTACGGCACGGCCCGAATCAACTGGCCGGGAGGGGACGACTTCGGCGGCCGTCCGATCAACTTGCACGTGCAGGGGCTCGAGGCGATGGGCGCCACCGTCGAGCAAAACCTCTACGACATCGTCGCGTACGCGGATCGTCTGAAGGGCGCCCACGTCGAGCTCGCCATTCCGAGCGTCGGAGCGACGGAGAATCTCGTGACGGCCGCCGTGTACGCGGTCGGCACCACCGTCATCGACAATGCCGCGCGCGAGCCCGAGGTGCAGGACCTGTGCAACATGCTCGTATCGATGGGTGCCGACATCGAGGGCATCGGCACTTCGCGACTCGTCATTCACGGCGTCGAGCGCGGTGCGTTGCACGGCACCCGCCACACCGTCGTCAACGATCGCGTGCAAGCGGCGACGTACGTCGCCGCGGTGGCGGTTGCGACGGGCGACGTGCTCGTGCGCGGTGCGCGCACCGAACACATGGAGGAGTTGCTCAACTGCTACGCGCGAATGGGTGTGTCGATCACACCTCAGCGCGACGGCATCCGTGTCACCGCCCGCGAGCGACTGCGCGCCATCGACTTCACGACCGAGCCGTATCCCGGAATCGCGACGGACTACAAGCCGTTGCTCGTCGCGATGCTCGCGGTCAGCCGTGGTGAGGGAGTGGTCACCGAAACGTTGTTCCCCGGACGCTTCAGGTACATCGAGGAGTTGCGTCGCCTCGGCGCGTCGATTTCGGTGTACGGAACGAAGGCCCGGGTTCGCGGTGTCTACGAACTCATCGGGTCATCGGTGCGCGCACCCGACATTCGCGCCGGTGCGGCGCTCGTCGTTGCCGGTCTCGTTGCCGAAGGCGAAACCGAGATCCATGACGTGCACCACATCGACCGCGGCTACGACGATCTCGTCGGTCGGCTCATTGGTCTCGGTGCCGACGTGACTCGCGCATAACCCTGCGCTTTGCCACCCACAGCGCACCGGCGATGATCGCCATCGGCGCTGCAACCATGAGAATCTCGTCCCAGCCACCTTGGTGTGCCAACACGCTCCTATCGTATGGAGCACGTTTGGGCCCATACCGACGGAGGTGATCGACGTGACGACAGGCAATGCCACCGACGCGACGTCGGCGTTGCGTGCGCAAGTCGAGGCCACGATCGAGGTCATTCGTCCTGCGTTGCAGGCCGACGGCGGTGACATCGTCCTGCGCGACGTCGACGACGCCACGGGAATCGTCACCGTGACTCTCGTCGGTGCGTGCGGAACCTGCCCCGCGAGCGACCAGACGTTGAAGGCGGGCATCGAGCGGATCATGAAGGACCGCATCGACGGCATCACCGAAGTCGTTGCCGTCTAAAGACCCCGTCTAAAGTCGTCACGATGTCCGAGCGCACGACCGACCCGGCGGTGCTGTTCGACCGTGCCCGACAGGGTGACCGTGCCGCTCTTGCGCGACTGCTGTCGTTCATCGAGCGCGGCGGAGCCGAGGCGCGCGCCATTTCGCGGCTCGCCGCGCCGCACGTCGGAGGTGCGTACGTCGTCGGCATCACCGGTGCACCCGGTGCGGGCAAGAGCACGCTCACCGCGTCGGTCATCGCCGCGCTGCGTGCGCGGGGTGAGAGGGTCGCGGTGCTCGCGATCGATCCCTCGTCGCCGTTCACCGGTGGCGCGATCCTCGGTGACCGCGTCCGCATGCAGGACCACGCCACCGATTCGGGGGTCTTCATCCGCTCGATGGCGACGCGCGGCCATCTCGGCGGTTTGTCCGTCGCAACGAGCGAGGCGATCCGACTGCTCGACGCCGTCGGACATCCGTGGGTGCTCGTCGAGACCGTCGGCGTCGGCCAGGTCGAAGTCGAAATCGTCGGCAAGGCCGACACGACGATCGTCGTCGTCAACCCGGGGTGGGGCGATGCCGTTCAGGCGAACAAGGCCGGACTCATGGAAGTTGCCGACGTCTTTGCGATCAACAAGGCCGACCGCGACGGAACCGACCAGACGAAGCGCGACCTGCAGCAGATGCTCGAACTCACCGAGTTCGCCGAGGGCGACTGGCGTCCACCGATCGTCCCGACCATCGGTACGACGGGTCAGGGCGTCGAAGAACTCCTCGCCGAGGTCGCCGCGCACCGCGAGCACGCGACGGCGAGCGGACAACTCGCGCACCGCCGTCGCATCCGTCGCCGCGAGGAACTGCGCGAGATCATCGAACGCCGCCTCGAGCAGCGTGCCCGCGAGCTCAGCCAGGGTGCGCACTGGGACGACGTCGAGTCGCGCGTCGTCGACGGGTCGCTCGACCCGTGGTCGGCGGCCGACGATTTGCTCGGCGGCATCGGCGCGTGATCCCGCGCCCGCTGCGGGCGATGGAGCCCGAGGTGCGTCGCGTCGTCGCGGCGACGATGGCGGTGAACGTCGCCGTCGGCATCTTCGGAATTTCCTTCGGCGTCGCATCGATCGCCGCCGGAGCCGACGTGCTGCAGACGTGCGCACTGTCTTTCTTCACGTTCACCGGTGCATCGCAGTTCTCGGCGATGAGCGTCGTCGGCGCGGGCGGTACCGCGACAGCGGCGTTCGGCGGTGCGGCAATCCTCGCCGCGCGCAACTTCGTCTACGGCCTTGCGATGTCGCGCATGTTGCACTTCGTTCGTCCCACCGTTCCGAAGCGTCTGCTCGCGGCGCATTTCATCATCGACGAGTCGACCGCACTTGCGAGCGCCGAGACCGACGATCGCCTCCGTCGCATCGCGTTCTGGAGTACGGCACTCGGTTTGTTCCTCTTCTGGAACCTCGGCACGTTGCTCGGTGCTCTCCTCGGCGGCGCGATCGATCCCGAAGTGTGGGGACTCGACGTTGCGTTCCCCGCGGTGTTCGTCGCGATGCTCGGTGCCCATCTGCGCTCGCGGCGGGGCCGGGTTGCCGCGGCGCTCGGCGCGCTCATCTTCGTCGTTCTCGTGCCCGTCCTGCCGATCGGCGTGCCGATCCTCGCGGCCGCGACGGCGGTGCTCGTCGGCGCGTGGCCCGACTCGCCCAAACGGAGTGAATCGTGACCGACGCGCGCCTGTGGTGGATGATCGCGGCGTTGTCGGTGACCGCGTTCGGATTCAAGGCACTCGGTTTCGTCGCCCTCGGCGGTCGGCGGCTGCCGGTCGTCGTCGAGCGTTGTCTCGCGCTCATCCCGGCGGCGCTCCTCGCGGCACTCGTCGTCAAGGACACCGTGACGATCGGTCAGGACGTCGTTCTCGACGAGCGCGTCGTCGGAGTGGCCGTCGCCGCGTTCGCGACGTGGCGCAAGATGCCGTTCCTCGTCGTCATCGTCGCGGCGATGGCGACTACCGCGGCAATTCGCTACGGCATCGGCAGCTGACGGCCCCGGGCTGCCCGGGGGAAACCCGTCAGCGAGAAGGCGCGTTCTCGCAGAGCGACTTCAGGCGACGCAAGTTGCCCTTCCAGATCGCCCGTAACACGATGCGTCCACCGACGAGGGCGCCGAGCGGACCGCCGAGCCACCACGGGAACACGAGCGTCTCTTCCCACACGAACCGGGTGCCACCACCGGGCAACGGCGACAACGTGAACGCACCAGTTCCGGTGACGACGCCGACGTGTCGCACACCCATGGTGCGGGCGGGCTCCCACGCGGTGATTTCCATCTTGTCGGTGAGCCGCAGCGGACCGACCTTCGTGTCGCACAGGAACTGCGTGCCGACGCCGCGACGCTGGTCGTTGACGAAGCGAATCGCCTCGGCGTCCTGCATCCAGTCGACGTGGCGCTCGACGGGCTCGACGATCTCCCACACCTGCTCGGGGCTGCGATTGATCGTCGTTTCGACGCGAATTGAACTCATGCCGTCAGCGTACGGTGCAAACGTGCGTAGATGCTGACGTGACGGTCGCTCGACTCGCCGAACGTTTCGCCGTTCCAACCCGCGTGGCGCTCGACGAGTCGCAGGTTCGCCGCCTTCGCCATGTCATCGAGCACGTCGGGTGGCGCGTAGACGACCCGCCACGGGCGCAAGACCGTGCCGGTCGCGCGATGCTCCTCGGTGATGCCGCTGACGAAGCGGTGCCGCGTGTCGGTGTACGTCGCGGTGACGACTCGCGCCCCGTTGCGCACGTCGCGCGAGACGCCGAGTGGCGCGGGATCGTCGACGGGAACGAAGCAGTCGATGACGCACGCACCGTCGGCGACGAGCCTCCCGGCGATCGTGGTGAAGCAACGGCGCTGGGCATCTTCGTCGGGAAGGTTGAACAGCGTGTTGTACGACACGACGACGAGCGAGAACGGTCCCCGCGGGACGGAGTCGTCGCTCATGTCGCCGCACACGACGTCGACGTTGCGCACGTCGGGTGCCGCGTCGAGTTTCGCGCGCAGGCGCTCGAGCATGGCCGGTGATGCATCGAGGGCAACGACACGGCGCGGAGCGACGGCCCGTGCAAGGGGGAGAGTGAGACGTCCGGTGCCCGCACCGAGTTCGAGCACGTCGCCCGAGGCGAACCGTCGCGACAGCGACGCGACGCCCGCAACGTCTCCGGAAGCGTCTCCGGAAACGTTTCCTGAAACGTTGGCGGATACGTTCCCGGATGTGTCGTGCGAGGCATCATCGGAGTACCACGCGTCGTAAACGTCGGCGAATGCCTCGCCATAGCCGGCCGCCGCTGCGGGGTGATCCGACGACTGCGTCACGCTCGTAGTCCAGCAGGTGACTCGGCCCGTCAACGACCTCCAATACCCTGAAGTTCGTGCCGCTCCCGACTCCGCGACTCGCGTACCTCGATCATGCCGCGACGTCGCCGATGCGCCCCGAGGCGAGTGCGGCGATGCAGCCCTACCTTTCCGAGCAGTTCGCCAATCCGTCGGGGGCGCACCGTTTCGCCCGTCTCGCACGGGCTGCGATCGACGATGCCCGCGACCGGATCGCGACGATCCTCGGCGTGCGCGGCGGGGAAATCGTGTTCACCGGCGGCGGCACCGAAGGTGACAACGCGGCCGTGCTCGGAGCCGTGCGTCGGCACCGCGGTGTCGCGGTGTGCCCGGCGGCCGAACACCATGCCGTGCTGCATTGCGTCGAGCACGCGCACACGTTGTTCGGCGGCCGCATCGTCGGCGTCGACTCCACGGGTGTCGTCGACCTCGACGCCCTCACGACGACGTTGCGCGACGTCGCCACGGCGGGAGAGAAGGTCTCCGTCGTGTCGACCATGGCGGTGAACAACGAAGTCGGCAGCATCACGCCGTTGCGCAAGGTTGCGCGTGTCGTTCACGACGAGGCACCCGGTGCCCTGCT
>JBIIDI010000074.1:0-8836 GCA_044238425.1 Ilumatobacteraceae bacterium | reverse complement strand
GCTCGGTGTGCGTGATCGACAGGTGCCACGAGGAAATGTCGCGGCGCGACGCGAGCTCGGCGGCACGGCCGGTGATCCGAACGTGCGGTTGGCCCGATTCGTGCGACACGACCGACACGTCCTGGAGGTCGAATCCGCCAAGTCCGACACCGAGTGCCTTCATCACCGCCTCGCGCACCGCGAAGCGGGCCGCGAGTGACGGCACGGGATCGCTGCGGCGCGCGACGTCGGCACGTTCGTCGGCGGTGAAAACGCGATGCGACAGCCGCGGCGAACGCTCTAGCGCGCGACGGAAGCGCTCGATGTCGACG
Source organism: Ilumatobacteraceae bacterium (assembly GCA_044238425.1). Lineage (GTDB taxonomy): Bacteria > Actinomycetota > Acidimicrobiia > Acidimicrobiales > Ilumatobacteraceae > F1-60-MAGs027. Next base: position 8,525 of record JBIIDI010000074.1, on the reverse strand, counting down.
GCGTCGATGCCCAGTGCGCGCATCATGCCTCGCGCGTGCGCCACAGGTCGGCCGTCGACGTGATCGGAAGAATGAGCGCGTCGGCAACGGGCACTTCGGCGAGCCTGTCCTCGCGGAACGTCCCCTCCGTTTCGGTGACGGCGTCGACGAGGCGGTCGAAACGATCGTCGTAGCCCTGGAGAACCGTGCGCATGATCGGCGCGGGAAGGAACTCATGGAACAGAACGTGCAGCAGCGTGATTCCCGTCGTCTGCGAACCCTTCGTCTCGGGAACGAGGATGACGGTGCGGGCGTCGCGGCGACCGCGCGCGACGAGCACCTGCTGCGAAGTGGCGACGTGCCGCTTCGTGCCGACGAGCGCGTTGCGCGTGTCGACGCGTGACGAGAGATCGCGCGCGATCCCGCCCCGCTCGACGATCGAAATGGTGGCATCGGGCAGGTGCGGATCGCCCTCGATGCGGTAGCGCGTGAAACCGATGACCTGCGTGACCGCGGGGTCGAGGTCGGCGAGCACCTTGAGCACCGCATAGGGCAGACGATCGCGCGGTGCACCCGCAGTGAGCAGTGCCTGCACGAGCGGACGATCGAGCAGGCCCTCGTCACTGCGCGAGATTCCGACGGTGACGGTCTTCGCCTGGTGCTTGATCGCGTCGATCGGACGGGTGAGTTCGTCGATCGCGCGGGTGAGCGCAGCCGTCACGTCGTCGAGCAACGCCTCGGGCGTTCCGACCTTGCCCGAGTCGCGCTGGTAGTTCTGCAGCGGTGCCGGCGACATGAGATCGCGCAACAACGTGACGACCCGCACCGCGGTCGATGCCTCGAGATTGCCGTCGTACGCACCGGTGGCGAGTGCATCGAAGAACCGCGTGGCGGGTTGTCCGATGTCGGCCTGGACCTTGGCCAGCAGCTGCGCTCCGTGACCGCCGCGTTCGACGACGTGTTCGACGACCTCGCGCGTGCGACGCAGCGGCACGGCAAGCGAGTCGATGGCGAGTGCAGCCTCGTAGCCGAAGAGGTGACCGACCATCACGGCGAGGATGAATGCGATCCGTGCGTCGACCGGCGGCACCTCGATGACCGCCGACGCCGCGGCGAAGCGGTGATCCCCCGCCGTCGCGACGACGATCGGCAACGCCTTGTGGGCCCGGTAGATCTCGATCTCCTTGGCGACGTCCGAGGCGGTTCCCGAACCCAGGCCCACGGCGCAGACGAACACCAACGGCTCGCACGACAAGTCGATGTGCTTCTTGTCCTCGGTGATGTCGCAGGCGATCGACTTGTAACACAGCTCGGACAACTTGATCCGCACTTCCTCGGCGGCGATGGCGTTGGCGCCGTTGCCGACGACCGTCCAGTAACGACGTGACGAGGCGAACTGCCTCGCCGCATCGGCGACCTCGCCGCGACGTGCGAGCACTTCGTACATCGACGCGGGCAACTCGCGCAGTGCGCCGAGCAGAGCCGAGCGGTCGGCCGCCGTGCCGGCACCGACGACGTCGGCAACCGCACACGCAAGGAGGACTCCGGCGGCGACCTGCGCATAGAACGCCTTCGTGCTCGCCACGCTCATCTCGACGTCGCGGCCGTCCGACGTGTAGATGACGCCGTCGGCTTTCGCCGCGAGTTCGCTGCCGCGACGGTTGACGATCGCCAGCACCGACGCTCCGCGGGCACGGGCGAGATCGACCGTACGGTTCGTGTCGGTCGTCGTTCCGCTCTGACTGATCGCAACGATGAGGGTGTCGCGCATGTCGAGCGTGAGACCGAAGCCCGACAACTCGGTTGCCGGCAACGCGTCGACGATGAGTGCGTCACCGGCGAGCGACCGCAACATGTGGGCGAGGGAGCGTCCCGCGATCGCGGCCGTGCCCTGCCCGATGACCCGCACCCGGGCGAGCGACCCGTCGGCGAGGCGGCGCGCGATGTCGTCGGGGAATTGCGTCGCATCGAGACTCGCGACGAGGTGACCGTCGCGTTGCGAGATCCGACCGCGCAGCGTCTTGCGGAAACTCTGCGGGGCCTCGTTGATTTCCTTCGCGAGGAAGTGGCGGTGCTCGCCGCGATCGATGTCGCGCGTCGTCACCTCGGCGGTGAGAACGTTGCGCGCACCGACCTCGATCGACGTGCCGTCGTAGCCGAGCAACTCGACGCCGGCGGCTTCACCCGCGCGACCCGCATGGAGGATCGCCACTTGACCGCGACTCGACGGATCGTCGGTGCGGGCCGGAGTCTCGCCGTCCATGCGCACGTAACGCGACGTCTCCTCGACCAACCCGTACGGCTCGCTCGCCACGACGAACCTGTCCTCGGCAAGACCGATGCACAAACCCTGACCGCTGCCGCGCAGGGCAAGGTACATCTGCTCGGGCTCGTCGCCCGAAGCGCAGGCGATCGCCACCGACCCTTCGAACGTCGCCACCGTGTCGCGGAACGCATCGGCGATCGGGGATCCGGCCGCCACCTTGCGCGACACGAGCGCGGGGATGACCTTTGCGTCGGTGGTGATCGGCTGTGCCAGCCGCAGCTCGTGCCGTGCCCGCAGGTCGGCGTGATTGTCGACGTCACCGTTGAGGGCGGCGATGAGATACGGCGTTCCCGCCGCCGACTCGAGTTCCTCGCTGTTCACGGGGTGCGCATTGGGTTCGGAAATGATGCCGACGCTCGCCCACCGCGTGTGCCCGAGCACGGACACCCGGGCACCCTCGCGACCGACGAGCAGCCGCAGCAGGTCGTCGGCGGCAACGGCGGCACGCATGACGCGCGTGTTGTCGCCGAGTTCGCCGATCTCGGCGGCCGCCTTGTACACGAACGACCATGCATTCGTCGTGACGCGCACGGAACCGGAAGTGAACAAGGAATCGTCGCGACGATCGGCGAGAAGCGCGACGACGCGCGGGTCGTCGTGGCGCACGCCGTGGTTCCACACCGACACGTGCACGCCCGCCGAGTCGCGTCCGCGCACTTCGAGTCGGTCGAGTGCGGCGAATGCCTGCTGGATGGAGAGGTACGCCGACAGTGCGCTCTGGTTCGCACCGCGTCCGGCGAGCGCGTGCACGGCCTCGGCGGTGCGCAGCCGGTCCATGCGCAGTGCCCACACCGCATCACGCAGTGACGTCAACCATCCGGCACGCTTCTCCACCTCGGCGATCGGCATTGCCGCCGCTTCCGCGTCGAGGGCCGCCTCGGCGCCGCCGAGGAGGACGTCGAATTCGTCGAGGCGGGTGGTGAGTTCGGCCGCCAACTGCGAATTTCCGGCGAGCAACCACATTCCCGGGTCACCGCGCAGCTCGGCATCGACGGCGGCAACGGCATCACGATGCGATCCGTCGACTCGCGGCTCCCGGCGCAACGTCGCCAGCACGTCGTCGAGGCGTGCGAGCAGGTCCCGTGCATCGGGCACGGCGCGCGTGCTCGGACGTGACAGCACTGCGATGATGCCGCACATGGCGTCAGACTACCGAAAACGTGCGCTCGACGAGAGCGACGATTCGCGCCGCGCACGCGTTCGCAGTGGCGTCGTCGGATGCTTCCACCATGACGCGCACGACGGGTTCGGTGCCCGATGCGCGAACGACGATCCGACCGCGGGCACCGAGCGCCGCACGTTCCGTCGCGAGTTCGTTGCCGATGATCGCCTCGACGTCACCGGGCTTCTTCGTCACCTGCACGTTGCGCAACACCTGCGGGTACGACTCCATCACTTCCGCGGCGAGGTCGGCCAGCGGTCGTTTGCTGCGCTTCACGAGATCGGCGAGGAGCAACGCGGAGAGCAGTCCGTCACCGGTGAGCGAATGGAGGCGGTGAATGATGTGGCCGCTCTGCTCGCCACCGAGCACGAGATCGCGTTCGTCGAGCGCACTGCTCACCGCGCGGTCGCCGACGGGCGTGACGACGACCTCGATGCCCGCCCGCCGCATCGCGTCGTGGAATCCGAGGTTGGTCATCGTCGTGACGGCCACCGCCGAGTGTCGCAGCTCGCCGCGACGCGCGTAGTCGAGCGCCGCGAGTGCGATGAGTCGATCGCCGTCGACGACGACACCGCGGTGATCGACCGCGATGAGACGGTCACCGTCTCCGTCGAAGGCGATTCCCAAGTCGGCACCGGCGTCGACGACGGCCGTCGCCACCGCGGTCGGCGCCGTCGCCCCGCACGCGTCGTTGATGTTGCGACCGTTCGGTGAACGATGGATGATCGTGCAGTCGGCACCGGCGCGCTGCATGACGCGTGGCGCCACCTCGTGCATCGCACCGTTGGCGCAGTCGACGACGATCTTCATGCCGGCGAGAGCGTGACGGCCGATCACCGTCGACACGTGGTCCTCGTACTCGCGCAACGGGCCGTTCGATGCCGGCTCGACGATGAAACGTTCGACCGGGACCGGTGCCGGCGTCCCAGCCAACTCGCGTTCGATTCGCAACTGGGCGTCGTCGTCGAGCTTCATCCCACCGCGGGCGAAGAGCTTGATCCCGTTGTCGAACCAGGGATTGTGCGATGCGGTGACGACGGCGGCGGCGACGTCGCGCAGCCGTGCGATCGTTGCGATCGCCGGAGTCGGCGCCACGCCGACGACATCGACGACGCATCCGGCGTCGCGCAATCCCGCGGCGAGCGCAGCGGCGAGGGCGGGTCCGCTCTCGCGGGTGTCGGTTCCGAGAATGACGCGCGTCGAACCGAGCGACGCGGCCGCACAGCGACCGAGACGGTACGCGTCGGGATCGGTGAGTTCGGTCCCGTAGCGTCCGCGGACGCCGTCGGTGCCGAACGTCAGCACGCGAACGTCGTGCGGATCAGCGCTTGGTGTACTGCGGCGCCTTGCGCGCCTTCTTCAGTCCGTACTTCTTGCTCTCCTTGCGTCGCGCATCGCGCGACAGCAGGCCGGCGCGCTTCAGGGCCGGACGGTGAGCGGGGTCGAGAGCGACGAGGGAACGGGCAATCGCCATGCGCATCGCACCGGATTGACCGGCGATGCCTCCGCCGACGATGTCGACGTCGACGTCGAGCGACGACGCGAGACCGACGAGGCGCAGCGGCTCGGTCGAGTTGTTGCGATGCACGGCGCCGGGAAAGTACGCGTCGAGGGCGCGGCCGTTGACGGTGACGACGCCGGTACCGGCACGCACGCGCGCACGGGCAATGGCTTCCTTGCGGCGACCGGTCGTTTGGGTGAGTGGCTTGGTGCCCACGATGTTGTTCCTCTCTTCGATCTGACTAAACGGACGCTTCAGCGCGCCTTGGCATCGGACATGTCGACGGGCTGCGGACGCTGCGCGACGTGCGGGTGCTGTGCACCGGAGTACACCTGCAACTTCTTGATCATCTGGCGGCCGAGGGGCCCCTTGGGCAGCATGCCGCGCACGGTGCGACGGATTGCCGCTTCGGGACGACGGCCGAGGAACGACGTGTAGCTCTCGACGCGGATACCACCGGGGTAACCGCTGTGGCGGGCGACGATCTTGTCGTCGGCCTTGCCCTTCGTGAGCACGACCTTCGATGCGTTGACGATGATGACGTGGTCACCGGTGTCCATGCTCGGGGTGTACATCGGCTTGTGCTTGCCGCGCAGCAGCGTGGCGACGTGCGTGCACATGCGGCCGAGGACGAGGTCTTCCGCGTCGATGACGTGCCAGGTGCGCTGGACGTCGGCGGGCTTCGCTGAGTAGGTACGCATTGTCAGAACTTCACAAACCTTTCCTGTGCGGCGCCGGAAGCAGCCGCAGAACCGAGCACCACAGGATACGGGCGAATCCGACGGGTTCCCACGCCGCTCCCGCTGTCAGGGCCGCACCCCCGGCACCGCGGCCAGCCACGCCTCCACCCGTGCGCCGAAGGCCTCCCGGGTGTACGACTCCATGACGAGCTCCCGGCAGCGGCGACGATCGATCGCGCCGATTCCGGCGAGGGCACTCACGACCGCGTCGACGTCGTCGGGCGCAACCACCCGACCGGTGACGCCGTCGGTGACGATCTCCGCGGGACCGCCGCGCGCGTACGTGACGACGGGAACGCCGCAGGCAAGTGCCTCGATTGCGACGTTGCCGAACGCTTCCACCCATTTGTGGACCATGACGATCGCCCGGCATCGTCCGATCTCCGCCTGCAACGCATCGGTGGGAAGGAAGCCGCGCCACGTCACGTTCGCGCCGGGATGCGCGCGACGGGCCTCCTCCCAGCAGCGCTCGTCTTCCTTCACTCCCCACACGCGCACCTCGCGACCGTCGCGCTCGGCGACGGCAAACAGGTCGTCGATTCCCTTCTCCGGCGACACGCGTCCGACGAAACCGATGACGTTCTCCGGTTCGGTGACGAAGTCGTACCGCGTCGTGTCGATCCCGCTCGCGACGATCGTGACGGCATCGGCGACGTCGGCACCGAATGTCATCGCCTGCGCACGCGAGTGCATCGCCACGTTGCGCGGCTCGCGCATCACCGCCGATCGCACCGCGCGGTCCATTCCGTCACTCAGCGAGCCCATGCTCACGAGGTGTGCGACCGATGCTCCGCCCGGCACAGTCCGCTCGAACGGCAACTCGTCGTAGGCGAAATTGAGCACGACGTCCCCTGCGCGCGCAATGTCTTCGATCAGATCCCACATGGCAGTGAGAACGGATCCGGCCGGGACGACCGGGGTCTCGTCGCGCGCCAGCGTCTGGCTCGGCACGTGGAGCACGCCGTCGACGGCGTGCACCGTGCACGCCGCGTCGACACCGTCGAGTCGCGAGCCGCGCGGCGCGACGACGTCAACGACGTGTCCGCGTCGCGCGAGCTCGTCGGCGAGCGTGCGCAGCGTCAGTTCGACTCCCCCACCGATCCCGGAACCGAGCGGTCCGACCGGGGTCGAGGCGAAGATGATGCGCACGTGACGGTCCTCAGCCGGGGAACGTTCCGTCGGGATACCCGACTTCCCACAGACACAGTCCGTGCGGCGGAGCAACGGGCGACGCGTCGCGACGCTCCCCGGAGCGAATGAGCATCATGACGTCGGATGCGTGGCGACGTCCGGTACCGACGTCGACGAGGGTGCCGACGATCGAGCGGACCATCTGGTGACAGAAGGCGTTTGCCCTGATCTCGAAACGCACGATTCCCGGTTCGGGTTCCGACCATACGGCGAGGTGCACGTAGCGCTTCATCGACGGTGTCGTTCCCGCGGGCACGTCGTCGGGATCGGGTTTGCGGCAGAACGCCGAGAAGTCGCGTTCTCCGATGAGCGGGTCGCTCGCGAGACGCAGCGCACGCAGGTCGAGCGGCGTGCGCACGTGCCAACTCGTGTTCGCACGGAACGGATCGGGTGTGGCGGTGTTGAGGATCGTGTAGCGGTAGTGGCGCCACAGTGCATCGAAGCGTGCGCTGAAGTCGTCACGGACGATCCACGCGTCCCGCACGACGATGAACGGCCGACACAGCGCGGTGAGCGCACGGGACAGGTTCTCGACGTCGGTCGCCGCGGGGACGTCGACGCTGACGACCTGACCCCACGCGTGCACTCCGGCGTCGGTGCGACCGGCACCGACGAGGTGAACGGGATGGTTGGTGATCTGCTCGAGTGCCGCGGTCAGGGAACCGGCGACGGTGGGCACGCCGTCGTTGACGGCAAATCCGTGGAATGGCGTGCCGTCATAGGCGACGAGCAGGGCGACCCTGCGTACGGCTCGCGACACGGTGACGTCGTCGATCGGATTCCCGACGTCTTCAGTCGCGGTCGGTGTTTTCTCGGCCACGATCGCGGCCGGTCAGTCGACTCAGACCAACTCGATGCGCGCCATGGGCGCCTTGTCGCCGTGGCGCTCACCCAGCTTGAGGATGCGCACGTAGCCGCCGTTGCGCTGCATGTACCGCGGCGCAACGTTGTGCACGAGCTTGTACGTCATTTCCTTGTCGTTCAGGTACGCCTGGATCTGACGGATCTTGTGCAGGCTCATGGCGTCCTGCGTCTGCGCCTTCTTCGCCTTGCTGATGAGACGCTCGGCGACCGGACGAAGTGCCTTCGCCTTCGCCTCGGTCGTCTCGATGCCCTCCGCGGCGAAGAGCGACGCGGCGAGGTTGGCGAGCATCAACCGCTGGTGGGCGGCCGACTTGCCGAACTTGCGGGCGCGACGTGGTGCTGGCATGGTGTGTTTCTCCTTGGCGAAATGCGGGTCAGTTCGCTGCGCTCAGATGCGCAGTGACAGTCCTCGCTCGTCGAGTTTCTGCTTGGTCTCGTCCAAGCTCTTCTGTCCGAAGTTGGTGAGGGCCAACAGCTCTTCCTCGGTGCGCATGAGCAGCTCACCGATCGTGTTGATCTGGGCGCGCTTCAGGCAGTTGTTCGGGCGCTCGGAGAGGCCGAGATCCTCGATCGGAAGGTCGAGCTCCGGCGAACCGGTGCGCGTGCCACCCACTTCACCGAGCTCGAGGGCAACCGGTTCGAGGGTGAGGTTGGCGATGAGATCGACGAGGTTGCGCAGCGTCGCACCGGCCGAGGACAGCGCCTCGACAGGGGTGAGCGAGCCGTCGGTCTCGATGTCGAGGATGAGGTTGTCGTAGTTCG
>JBIIDI010000073.1:0-9036 GCA_044238425.1 Ilumatobacteraceae bacterium | reverse complement strand
TCACCGCATCGGCTTCACCCTGTACCAATTGCAGGACGTGCTCGCAGGGAACCTCGACCCGGTCATTGACGCACTCACCCTCGAGTACCAGGCCGAGCGGCTCGCCGAGCAGGTGAGCGTCGGCGAACCCGCCTGATGCGCGTCGCACGGTGACTCGTGTCGTGAACGCATCGTCGGACGACCGCGATTACTCGACGTGGCGCGAGGTGCTCGCCGACGTCACAGCCGAGATCGGCGACGCGCGCGAGGCACGGTGGTTGTGCGAAGACGCCGCCGGTGCCGATGCGGCCGAATTCGATCTCCTGCTCGACGAATCGGTGACGACGCGGATGGGAATTGCGGTGCGGAACATGGTTGCGCGGCGCGCGTCGGGTGAACCGCTGCAGTACGTGCTCGGTCACTGGTCGTTCCGTCGTCTCGACGTCATGGTCGATCGTCGCGTTCTCATTCCCCGTCCGGAAACGGAACGACTCGTCGACCTCGCCCTCGAGGCCGTGCGGGGGATGGACGCGCCCCGCGTCGTCGCCGACCTCGGCACGGGTTCCGGGGTGGTTGCGCTGTCCCTCGCTGCCGAGCTGCCGCTCGACGGCACGACGGTGCTCGCCACCGACGTGTCGACGGACGCGCTCGACGTCGCGCGGGCGAATCTCGCGGGAATCGGACGCGCGGCGGTGAACGTGTCGTTGTGGTCGGGCGATTGGTGCGCGGCATTGCCCGCCGACTACCGCGGTGCGATCGACGTCATCGTGTCGAATCCGCCGTACATCGCCACGGCGGACCCGGCGGTGGAGGCGATCGTCGTCGACCACGAGCCGCACACCGCCTTGTTCGCCGGTGCCGACGGACTCGATGCGATCCGGAGCATCGTCGCCGGGGCGCCGCAGTGGTTGTCGCCACGCGGACGGTTGCTGCTTGAAATCGGTCACGACCAGGGTGACGCCGTGCGCACGATGCTCGTCGCCGCGGGATGGCGCGACGTCGACGTGCACGCCGATCTCACCGGTCGGGATCGTTTCGTGACGGCGCACGCACCGAACGGCGCCGACACGACGTCGGCGTAGTCGCGTCCGACGTGCTGCACGAATCGGCCGCATCCACCGCATTCGCCGACGGGCACGGGGTCGGTGCTTCGTTCGTCTCGTAGGCTCGGGGCGATGACGACGGGTGCCACGAAGCGGATCGCGATCGGCGCCGATCACGCCGGCTTCGAGCTGAAGCAGCACCTCGTCGGGTTCCTCGGTTCGCGAGGGTACGCCGTCGACGACCACGGCACGCATTCCGCCGAGTCGACCGATTATCCGCACATTTGCGCCGGTGTGGGGCGGGCCGTGCGCGACGGTCGCGCCGACGTCGGCATCGTTCTCGGCGGCAGCGGTCAGGGTGAACAGATCGCGGCGAACAAGGTGCGGGGAGTTCGTGCCGCGCTGTGCAACGACGAGTGGCTCGCCCGAATGGCCCGAGAGCACAACGACGCGAACGTCCTGTCGATGGGGGGACGGGTCGTCGACGCGGCCGCGGCGGAAAGAATCGTCACGATCTTTCTCGACACGGCGTTCGAGGGCGGGCGTCACGCGCGACGTGTAGCACAATTGTCCGACATCGAAGCCGAGGAGCGCTGATGCCTTTCCCCTCCGAATCCCACCCCGACGTCGAAGTGTCGCGACTCATCGCCGCGGAGCGCGAGCGACAAGTCACGGGTTTGCAGCTCATCGCCAGCGAGAACTTCACGTCACCGGCCGTCATGGCGGCGACCGGTTCGGTGCTCACGAACAAGTACGCCGAGGGTTACCCGGGCAAGCGGTATTACGGCGGCAACGCGATCATCGACGAGATCGAGGCGATCGCCATCGAACGGGTGAAGAAGTTGTTCGGCGCGGATCACGCCAACGTGCAGCCGCATTCGGGGGCGAGCGCGAACATGGCCGTGTACCAGGCATTGCTTTCGCCCGGTGACGCCGTCCTCGGACTCAGCCTCGATCACGGCGGGCACCTCACGCACGGCAGTCCGGTGAACGCGAGCGGCATCTTCTACGACTTCACCTCGTACAAGGTCGGCGCCAACGACGAACGGATCGACTTCGACGAAGTGCGCCGTCTCGCACTCGAGCGTCGACCGAAGCTCATCGTCGCGGGAACCACGTCGTACCCGCGCCGCATCGAGCCCGAGCCGTTCCGCAAGATTGCCGACGAGGTCGGTGCGCTGATGATGTTCGACATCGCCCACCTCGCGGGTCTCGTCGCCGGTGGTGCGCATCCGAACCCCGTGCCCTACGCCGACGTCGTCACGTTCACGACGCACAAGACGTTGCGCGGTCCGCGCGGCGGATGCATCCTCGCGAAGGCGCAGTACGCAACGGCGATCGACAAGGCCGTCTTCCCGGGCCAGCAGGGTGGACCGCTCGAGCACGTCGTTGCGGCAAAGGCCGTGGCATTCCACGAGGCGTTGCAGCCCGAGTTCGCCGACTACGCACACCAAATCGTGCGCAACGCATCGGCCCTCGCCGAGGCGCTCGCCACGCGCGGCTTCCGTCTCGTCTCGGGCGGAACCGACACGCACATGATGGTCGTCGATCTGCGGCCCTTCGACGCCGAGCTCACGGGCAAGGAGGCGCAGCTTGTGCTCGATCGGGCCGGAATCACACTGAACAAGAACACCGTGCCGAACGATCCGCGCAGTCCGTTCGTCACCTCGGGCGTGCGCATCGGCACGCCGTCGGTGACGACGCAGGGAATGACCGAGGCGCAGATGCCGGTCATCGCGGATTTCATCGTGACGACGCTGAAGAGCCGCAACGACGACGCGGTCGTCGCCGACGTGCGCGCACAGGTCGCGCGGTTGTGCGCGGAATTCCCGCCGTACAAGGACTGACGACCGCGGCGCACCGATGACCGATCTCGGTTCGTACCTCATCGTCGGTCTCGTCGCCGCCGTCGTCACCGCCGTGGCGACACCGATCGTCACCCGTCAGGCGACGCAGCGCGGATGGATGGCAACGCCCGACGAACGCCGTGCGCATCCCGTGCCGACTCCCGACGTCGGCGGCATCGGGATGTTCGCCGGCATCATCGCCGCGCTCGTCGCGGGATGGTTCGTCCCCGACTTCGATGCGCTGTACCGCGACACGACCGAGGTCGTCGGTGTCGTCGTCGCCGCGGCGATCATCTTCGCGCTCGGACTCGCCGACGACATCCGTGAAGTGTCGCCGCCGATGAAAGTGACGGGCGTCGTCGTTGCCGCCGCGGCGCTCGTGTGGTTCGGTGTCACGATGTACCAGTTCCGCGTGCCGTTCCTCGACGTATTCGTGTTGTCGAACGACTGGGTTCCGCTCGTCACCGTGTTGTGGTTGCTCGGCATGACGCAGGCGATCAACCTCATCGACGGACTCGACGGTCTCGCCGCCGGCATCGTCGCGATCGCCGCCGGATCGTTCTTCGTGTACAGCCGCTACCTCACGAACAACAATCTCCTCGTCGAACCCAACGTCGGTCCGCTCATCGCGATCATCGCCGTCGGGGTGTGCGCGGGGTTTCTCCCCTACAACTTCAATCCTGCGCGCATCTTCATGGGGGACAGCGGCGCACTTCTGCTCGGTCTGCTCATGGCCGTGGCGACGAGCGTCGTCGGTGGCCGGGCCGATCCCGACACCCAGGCGGCCAATGGTCAGACGTATTTCTTCCTCGCCCCGATCTTCATCTCCGTGCTCATCCTCGGCGTTCCGCTCATCGACATGGCGTTCGCAATCATCCGCCGCACGGCGAGCGGAAAGTCCTTCGCCCAGGCCGACATGGGTCACCTCCATCACCGACTCATTGCCCTCGGTCACGGTCCGCGGCGCGCCGTCGTCATTCTCTGGGCGTGGACGGGGTTGCTATCGGGGGTCGTCTTGTACTCGGCCCTCGTCGACACCGGTTCCGGGCTCGTCGTTTTCATCTTCTTTGCCGCCGCGCTCAGCGTCTTCACGATCCTGCATCCGCGCATTGCGCAGCGGGACTGAACGTCAACAGAACTGACCGATTGCGGAACTCGAGGTCAACGGACGCGAGGTCAGTGCCCACGCGAGGGCCCGTTGCACGAATGCACGTGCACGATTTGGCGGCGCGTGAAACCCCCGTCTAGGTTGTGGATCGTTTCACAAGCCCCTCCGAGTTTCTCGGAACCGACGTTCGACAAAGGTGTCTGATTTCTGGTGAAGTCCCGAGTAGTTGATGCCGTGCGCCGACCGCACCACGACGTCGCCGCGATTGCCGCGAACGACTCGATGTCCCGGGGCATGGAGATCGCCGGCACCACCGCGGTGTTCTTTCTCATCGGATTCGCCCTCGACCGAGTTGTCGGAACGACCCCGTGGCTGATGGTCGGATTCGTTCTTCTCGGTGTCATCGGCCAGTTTGCCCGCTCCTACTACGTGTACAACGCCGCGATGGCCGTTCACGAGCAGCGCCGCGCGCAGGCCGCACAGGCGCGACCGATCGGTGACGAGTCGTGACCGACAAGTACACGGTGCTGGCGATGAAGGACACGGGTCCTTCGCCCGAGGCGCAGATCGGCCGCGACCTCGTGCGTCGCGGTCTCGTCGTTGCGCCGCTGCTCGTTGCCGCGTCGTGGCTCGCCTGGGGCAGTGCAGGCGCCTGGTCGAGTGCCTACGGCGTGGCGCTCGTGCTCACGAATTTCGTCGTTGCCGCAGGTCTCATCGCCCTCGCTGCCCGCGTGTCGTACGCGATGATGCTCGGGGCGATGCTCTTCGGGTACCTCGTGCGATTGGGCCTCGTCGCCCTCGCCATCTACCTCGTCCGGGATGCCGCGTGGGTCGACCTCGTGGCACTCGGAATCACGGTCGTCGTCACGCACACTGGGTTGTTGTTCTGGGAGATGCGCTACATTTCAGCGTCACTTGCGTTCCCAGGGCTGCGCCCGAAACCACACTCGACCAACAACGCTGAGGCATCCGTATGAACAACATCGCCCGAATCGGATTCGAACTGCCGCCGATCAACATGCTGTTGCGTTGGCAGGACGTGCTGCCCACGGTGAACAAGGTCGTCCTCATCGGCATCGCGGCGGCGCTCATCGGCATCGGCATCTTCCTCGCCGCTGCGCGCAAGGATCCGAAGCAGGCACCGAAGGGTTCGCGCAACCTCGCCGAAGTCATCATCGAGTTCATCGAGAAGCAGATCATCCTGCAGACGATGGGACCGAGCGGTCTCGCGTGGACGCCGTTCCTGTTGACGCTGTTCATCTTCATCTACATCTCGAACGTGCCGGGAATCATCCCGATCATTCAGATGCCCGCCACGGCGCGAATGGGCACTCCCGCCGCTCTCGCCCTCATCGTGTGGATCGTGTACAACGCCACCGGCATTCGTCACCAAGGGCCGGTGGGTTACTTCAAGTCCGTGCTCTTCCCCCCGGGAGTGCCGAAGGCGCTGTACGTGCTCATCACGCCGATCGAGTTCATCTCGACGTTCATCGTGCGACCCTTCTCGCTGGCCATTCGTTTGTTCGCCAACATGCTCGCCGGCCACTTGTTGCTGGTCATCTTCGCCCTGTTGTCCGAGGCGCTGTTCCAGGCCCGCGACCGGATCCTCATCCCGATCGGCGTCATGCCGTTCGCGGTGCTCGTGTTCCTCACCGCATTTGAGGTGCTCGTGGCGTTCCTGCAGGCGTACATCTTCACCACGCTCACCGCGGTGTACATCAACATGGCGTCACACGCCGAGCACTGATCAGCCGGCGAAGACGCAAACAAGTCGAATACCCACCAACCAAACACAACAGGAGAAACAGCAATGGAAGCACTTGCAGCAATCGCCCGTCTCGCGGCAGAAGCCGGTGAGGCGGTCGTTGACCCCGCAGCGGCGAAGGCCGAAGCGGCAGCCGCAACCGCGGGTTACGCCTACGGTCTCGCCACGTTGGGACCCGGCATCGCGCTGGGAATGATCTTCGGCAAGGCCATCGAGTCGATGGCCCGTCAGCCCGAGTCGGCCGGCATGGTCCGCACGACGATGTTCCTCGGAGCCGCCTTCACCGAAGCGCTCGCGCTCATCGGCTTCGTCGCATTCATCCTCCTCAAGTTCGCCTGATCGAGAGGTTCGTACCGTCATGTTCATCGCCACGCTGCTCGCCGCAACGGGAGATGTTGCCACGGGTGAGATGGGACCGAATCCCATCGCCCCGGAGAACAAGGAACTCTTCTGGGGTGCGGGAACGTTCCTCGTGTTCCTGTTCGTCATGCGCGTCTTCCTCGTTCCGCGGGTGAAGAAGGGGATGGACGCCCGGTACGAACACATCCGTTCGGGTCACGAATCCGCCGATGCATTGCGGGCGTCAGCTCGTGCCGACGTCGCTGCGTACGAAGCGGCTCTTGCCGCCGTGCGCAACGAAGCGGCGCAGCGCCTCGAGGCCGCGCGTCAGACGCTCGATGCAGAGCGTCAGTCGCAGGTCGCCGCGGCCAACGCGCGCATCGCTGCGAAGCGTGCCGCCGCCGAGGCCGAGCTCGAGTCCGCCCGTCGTGCCGCAGCCGACCAGGTGTCGGGTGCGGTCGCCACGGTGACCGGGCGCGCCGCCCGGCTCGTACTCGGTCGTGACGCGGATCCGAACGTCATTCGTCAGGCAGTCGATCGATCCATGAACGGAGCCCGCTCGTGAACTTCCTCGTTCCTCGTGCCGTCGTCCTGGCGGCCGAAGACCCCACGCTCAGCCACCACTGGCTGTTCCCCGAGATCGGGGAGATCATCTACGGCGGTCTCGCCTCACTCGTCATTTTCGCCCTGCTGTACAAGTTTGGTTGGCCGGCGGCGAAGAAGGCTCTCGAGGCGCGCACGGCGACGATCGCCAAGGACCTCGAGGATTCGGCGCAAGCGTTGCGCACCGCGGAGAACGACGCAGCGAGTATTCGCACCGCGTTGGGTGACGTTGCAGCGGAGCGCTCGCGCTTGCTCGCCGAAGCCGATGCTCAGGCCGAGGCGCTGTTGCGCGAAGGTCGCGCCCGTATCGCCGCCGAAGTCGCCGACATGGAAGCACGCGCCGAATCGGAAATCGGCGCTGCCCGTGCCCGAGGCTCCGACGAGCTGCGCGCGGAGATCTCGCGTCGCTCGGCTCGCGCCACCGCCGAGGCCGTGCGTGCGGCACTCGACGAGCGCACCCAGCAAGAACTCATCGACGGCTTCATCGCCAAGGTAGGTGCCGGCAAGTGAGCACGGAACGCATCGACGCATACGCCACGGCACTGCTCGAAATTGCGCAGGCCGAGGGCAAGTTGGCCGCGGTGGAGGACGAGCTTTTCCGCGCGGCACGCGCCGTCGAGTCGAACGAGGCGCTGCGCACCACGCTCGGTGATGCCACCATTCCCGCGGTCCGTCGTGCCCAGGTCGTCGAACAGCTCCTCGGCGGCAAGGCGAACGACCTGACCGTGCAGCTGTTGTCGCTCATCGTCGGAGCGGGCCGCACGCGTGACTTGCCCGAGATTGTCGATGCCGTCGTGAAGCGTTCGTCGGGTGCGCGCCACCTCGAGGTTGCCGAGGTTCGCTCCGCGGTGCCGCTGAGCGACGCCCAGCAGTCGAAGTTGGCCGACGCACTCGCACGCGCGACGGGCAAGAAGCTCAACGTCAAAGTCGTCGTCGACCCGACGGTCATCGGCGGGCTCGTAGCCACGATCGGCGACGAAGTCATCGACGACACCATTCGCACCCGTCTCGACAACGTGAAGTCACGTCTCTAGGAATCCCCGAAAGGAACCATCATGTCGGATCTCACTCTTTCCGCCGGCGACATCGCCGCGGCGATCACCAAGGGACTAGAGGGTTACGTACCGTCCGTCGAGGCGCGCACCGTCGGTCGCGTCATCGAAGTCGGTGACGGCATCGCACGCGTCACCGGTCTGCCCGACTGCGCGGTGAACGAGCTGCTCGAGTTCGAGGACGGCACCGTCGGTCTCGCGCTCAACCTCGACGAGGAGTCGATCGGCGTCGTCGTTCTCGGCGATGCGGACAACATCGAAGAGCAGCAGACGGTGAAGGCGACGGGACGCATCTTGTCGGTGCCCGTCGGCGACGTCATGCTCGGTCGCGTCGTCAACGCGCTCGGCGAACCGATCGACGGCAAGGGCGACATCGTCGGTGCGCAGTACCGCCGCGTCGAAGTGCAGGCCCCGGGAATCATGGGTCGCAAGCCCGTGCACGAGCCGTTGCAGACGGGCATCAAGTCGATCGACGCGATGACCCCGATCGGTCGCGGTCAACGCGAGCTCATCATCGGTGACCGCAAGACGGGCAAGACGACAGTCGCGATCGACACGATCATCAATCAAAAGGGTCTCGGCGTGAAGTGCATCTACGTCGCCGTCGGCCAGAAGGGTTCGACCGTCGCGCAGACCGTCGAGACGCTGCGCCAGTTCGGAGCGCTTGAATACACGGTCGTCGTCGCGGCTCCCGCGTCCGACCCGGCACCGTTCAAGTACCTCGCCCCGTACGGCGGTTGCGCGATGGGCCAGCATTGGATGGAGAACGGCGAGCACGCGCTCATCGTGTACGACGACCTGTCGAAGCAGGCCGAGGCCTACCGCCAGATTTCGCTGTTGCTGCGTCGTCCTCCGGGTCGCGAGGCGTACCCCGGTGACGTGTTCTACCTCCACAGCCGTCTTCTCGAGCGCGCAGCGAAGCTGAGCGACGCTCTCGGCGCGGGTTCGCTCACCGCGTTGCCGATCATCGAAACGAAGGCCGGAGACGTGTCGGCGTACATTCCGACGAACGTCATTTCCATCACCGACGGACAGGTGTACCTCCAGGACAGCCTCTTCAAGTCGGGCGTTCGTCCCGCCGTCGACGTGGGCATCTCGGTGAGCCGCGTCGGTGGCGCCGCTCAAATCAAGGCGATGAAGAGCGTGTCGGGAACCCTCAAGCTCGACCTCGCCCAGTTCCGCGAACTCGAGGCCTTCGCCACGTTCGGTTCCGAACTCGACGCGATTTCGAAGGCCCAGCTCGAGCGCGGCTACCGACTCGTCGAGTTGCTGAAGCAGCCGTTGAACAGCCCGATGCCGG
>JBIIDI010000072.1:0-9120 GCA_044238425.1 Ilumatobacteraceae bacterium | reverse complement strand
CGATCGCCTTGCGGGTCAGTCGTGCGGTGCCCGCCGATCCCGAGCAGTACAAGCGTCTGCACAATCTCGTCGAGGGTCTCTGCATCGCCAGCGGTTTGCCCAAGCCGCGCGTGTACGTCATCGTCGATCCCGCCCCGAACGCCTTTGCCACCGGGCGTAACCCGCGCAACGCCGCGATCGCGGTGACGACGGGACTGCTCGAGAAGCTCAACCGCGTCGAGCTCGAGGGCGTCGTCGCGCACGAGCTCGCGCACATCAAGAACTACGACATCCTCGTGTCGACGCTCGCGGTGACCCTCGTCGGTTCCGTCGCGATCCTCACCGACCTCGGCATCCGACTCATGTGGTGGAACGGCGGTCGCGTGGCGCGCAGCGGAGACCACGGCGACCGTGGCAACCCGTTCGCGCTGCTCGGCTTCGTTCTCCTCATTCTCGCCCCGATCGTCGCGCGGGCCATGCAGGCAGCGGTGAGTCGCCGCCGCGAGACCCTCGCCGACGTCACCGCGGTCCAGTTCACGCGCTATCCGCCCGGTCTCATCGGGGCACTCGAGAAGCTGCGCGTCGACAGCACCGTCACCCACTCGGCATCGATGGCCACGGCTCACATGTGGATCGAGCAGCCCCTGTCGGGAGTGAATGACACGGGTCGACTGGGTCGATTTCATAAGATGTTCGATACGCACCCGCCGCTCGCGGAGCGCATCGCATTGCTTCGCGAGCTCTAAACCGAGCCTCTTGCGTGCCGCTTCGGCGGGATGCAATGCACGAAGAAGGAGTTCCGATGTCCACCACCCGCATTACCCGCCGATTCTTCACGCTCTCCCTGGCCGGGGCGCTCGCCGTCGTGGCCGCCGCATGCGGCGGGTCGGGATCGGAAGAAGCGGTCGTTGACGAGTCGACGACGACCGTCGAGGCAACGACGACGACAACGACGCTGCCGCCGATCCTCGCTCCGCTCACCGGTCTGCCCGTGTCGGAGGAAATCACCCGCCCGGCACTCGTCGTGAAGATCGACAACCATCCGCTCGCGCGCCCCCAGACGGGCCTGTCGCGCGCCGACATCGTGTTCGAGGAGAACGTCGAGATGCTCACCCGCTTCGCGGCGGTGTTCCACAGCAACGACAGCGATCCGGTGGGACCGATCCGCAGCGGTCGCAAACAGGACGTCGACCTGCTCGAGTCGCTCAACCGTCCGCTCTTTGCATGGAGCGGCGGCAACGCCCAGGTGACGAACGAAATCCGCAACTCGACGATGGTCGACCTCAGTCACTCGGTCGCGAACACCGACGGCGGTTACTACCGCGAGTCGTCGCGCAGGGCACCGCACAACCTCTATGCCGAAACGTCGAAGTTGTGGTCGCTCGCACCCGAGGGCGCACTGCCCCCCGCGGCGCAGTTCACCTTCCGCGGCGCCGGTGAGTCGGTTCCCGACACGGCAAAGGACACGGGCGGCGTCAAGTTGACGATGGACGGTGTGAAAGTGCACTGGGAATGGAACCCCGACTTCATTACCTTCGTGCGCTCGCAGGATGACAAGCCGCACGTCGACATCGACGACACCCGCATCAGCGCGGCCAACGTCGTCATTTTGTACGTCGCCTACGGCAAGAGCGGCATCAGTCCGGTGGCCAAGACGGTCGGCCAGGGCGAGGCATGGGTCGCCACCGCCGGCAAGTTGTTCCAGGGCACGTGGTCGCGTGCAACGGCCGCCGAGCCGTTCACGCTGAAGGACACGGCGGGCAACGTCATCGCTCTCACTCCCGGTGTCACCTGGGTCGAACTCGTGCGCGTCGGCAACGGCGTGTCGTACCTGCCCGGCACTCCGGGCGACAGCGTCACGTATCCGTGACGCTGAATCCATTTGCCTAGGTGGCACTCCCTGCGGGAGTGCCACCTAGCCTGTAACCCGTGACGTCTTCATCCCCGGCGCCGATGCGCGTGAAACGCGGACTGGCCGAAATGTTGAAAGGCGGCGTCATCATGGACGTCGTCACCCCCGAACAGGCGAAGATCGCCGAAGACTCCGGTGCCGTCGCGGTGATGGCCCTCGAGCGCGTGCCCGCCGACATCCGTCGCGACGGCGGGGTGGCGCGCATGAGCGATCCCGAAATGATCGACGGCATCATCGCCGCGGTGACGATCCCCGTCATGGCCAAGGCGCGCATCGGTCACTTCGTCGAGGCCCAGGTGCTCGCGTCGCTCGGAGTCGACTTCGTCGACGAGAGCGAAGTGCTCACCCCGGCCGATGAGGCGCACCACATCGACAAGTTCGCCTTCGACGTTCCCTTCGTGTGCGGCGCGACGAACCTCGGCGAAGCGCTGCGGCGCATCTCCGAAGGTGCGGCGCTCATCCGGTCGAAGGGCGAGGCGGGCACGGGCAACATCGTCGAGGCGGTGCGTCACCTGCGCTCGATCATCGGTGACATCCGCAAGATCACCCAGGCCGACTCGGCCGAGCTGTTCGATTGGGCGAAGCGACTCGCAGCCCCGCTCCCGCTCGTGCAGGAAGTCGCCGAGACGGGCTGGCTGCCGGTGCCGCTGTTCTGTGCCGGCGGAATCGCCACTCCCGCCGACGCCGCGCTCGCAATGCAGCTCGGCGCCGAGTCGGTGTTCGTCGGTTCGGGAATCTTCAAGAGCGACGACCCCGCGCCGCGCGCGAAGGCGATCGTCGAGGCGACGACGCATTTCCGCGACGCGGACATCATCGCCAAGGTGTCGCGCCGTCTCGGTGCGCCGATGACGGGCATCGCGATGGACGAAATCAACCAGCGATACGCCGAACGCGGCTGGTAGGCCGCGCGCCGATGTCCGGCTCGTTCGTCGTCGGCGTGCTCGCGCTGCAAGGTGCGTTCCGGGCGCACGAACTCGCACTCGCGAGGATCGGCGTCGACACGTTGCAGGTGCGTACGCCGCAGCACCTCGCCGGGGTGGGGGCGATCGTCCTGCCCGGCGGCGAATCGACGACGATGTCGAAACTGCTCGTGACCTCGGGACTGCTCGCGCCGCTGCGCGACGCATTGCGCGCCGGTCTCCCCGCATTCGGTACGTGCGCCGGGCTGATCATGCTCGCCGACTCGATCCTCGACGGACGCGGTGACGAGACGCCGCTCGGTGCGCTCGACGTTGCCGTGCGCCGCAACGCCTACGGACGGCAGCGCGACAGTTTCGAACGCGACATCGACGTCGTCGGACTCGACACGCCGTTCCGGGCGGTGTTCATTCGCGCACCGCGAATCGAGCGCGTCGGTGCCGGCGTCGAGGTGCTCGCCACCTGCGACGACGTCCCGGTGCTCGTGCGCAGCGGCAACGTCTGGGCCGCGTCGTTCCATCCCGAACTCACCGACGACGCGCGCATTCACGCGTCGTTCGTTCACAGCGTTGCCACGGCAACGGCAAAAGGAAGATAGGTCAGCATGTCCGGTCACTCGAAATGGGCGACGATCAAGCGCAAGAAGGGCGCGATCGACCAGAAGCGCGGCAAATTGTTCGCGAAGTTGTCGCGACAAATCGAGGTCGCCGTGCGCGAGGGCGGCAGCGGTGACACGGCGGCGAACGCCACCCTGCGCACGATCGTCGCCAAGGCGAAGGCTTCGCAGATGACGAACGAGGCGATCGACCGGGCGATCAAGCGCGCCCTCGGCGCCGGCAACCGCAGCGACTTCGAATCCGTGACGTACGAGGCCTACGCGCCGGGCGGCGTGGCGATGCTCATCGACATCCTCACCGACAACCGCAACCGCACCGCGTCCGACGTGCGGGCGATCTTCAGCAAACTCGGTGGCGCGATGGCCGAGCCCGGTGCCGTCGGTTGGCAATTCGCACGTCGTGGCGTCGTTCAGGTCGACGGCGCGGTCGGGGAGGACGACGTCATGGCCGTCGCCCTCGAAAACGGTGCGCTCGACATCGAGCGCGACGGCACGTCGTGGCGCGTCACGTGCGAAGCACCCGCCGTGTGGGAGCTGAAGGCTGCTCTCGAAGCCGCGGGGATGGGCGTGCTCGAAGCCGAGAGCACGATGATTTCATCGCTCACCGTGCCCGTCACCGATGCCGCCGTTGCCCGATCGATCCTGCGGATCATGGACGAACTCGAGGAGCACGACGACGTCCAGGACGTGTATGCGAACTTCGACATGTCCGAATCCCTGCTCGAAGCCGCGGCCCAGTGACCGACGCCGGGAGTCGCGTTTGAGGTCCGTGCCGGCGCGCGCACGTTCGTGAGAGATACTGGCGACGGACGCACACAGGGTCACGAACACGGAATCGAACGAAGAAGTCGTCGAGAAAGGTCACACGACATGGCGAAAAAGAACGGCAAGGGTGCGGTGAGCGTCGGGGACGTCGCTCCCGAGTTCCGACTGCCCGGCACCGGTGGTCGCGAGTACGCGCTGTCGGACCATCGCGGTCGCGTCGTCGTGCTCGTGTTCTACCCGGGTGACGACACCCCGGTGTGCACGCGCCAGCTCGTGTGCTACAGCAACGAACTCGCACAGTTCGCCGAACTCGACGCCCAGGTGCTGGCCGTGTCGACGCAGGACGTTGCCAGTCACGAGGCGTTCGCCGCCAAGCACCGACTGACGATGCCGCTGCTCGCCGACGTCGACAAGAACGTCCACCGCAGCTACGGCGTTCTCGGTGTGCTCGACCTGCCCCGGCGCAGCGTGTTCGTCATCGACGGCAGCGGAGTCGTTCGCTACGCGCACCGGGCCGTCGTCGGCGTCACGTTCCGCCCGGTCGACGAACTCACCGCGGCGGTACGCGCCGCGCGCTGACGGGGGAACTACCCTAGAACGTATGTTCGCCCCGGTGACCCCGGCCGTCGGCTGTAGCGAGGGAACCCGCGTCGTGCTCGGCATCGACCCCGGTCTCACCCGGTGCGGGTACGCGGCAGTGACGTTCGGTGCGGGGCGCGAGCGGTTGAGTGCCTTCGGCGTGCTCACGACGCCGCGCACGGACGACGTCGCGCAGCGACTCGCCCGACTGCATGCCGACTTCGTCGAGCTCCTCGCCGACGTCCGACCCGACGCCGTCGCCGTCGAGCGCATCTTCATGCAGCACAACACGACGACGGCGATCGCCGTTGCCCAGGCGAGCGGTGTCGTACTCGCACTCGCCGCGGCGCGGGGGTGCGACGTCGCGACGTACACGCCGAGTCAGGTGAAGAGTTCGCTCACCGGTTGGGGTGCGGCCGACAAGGCACAGATGCAGCGCATGGTGCAAATGCGATTCTCGTTGCCGCAGCTCCCCGAGCCGGCCGACGCCGCCGACGCGGTCGCCATTGCGCTGTGCCACGTCGCCGCGTCGCCCTTGACGGGTCGCGTGCGAGACGCCGGGGTGACGCGATGATCGGTTCGTTGCGCGGAGTCGTCGTCGAACGACTCGGGGGCGATTCGGTTCTCCTCGAAGTCGGGGGAGTCGGTTACGTCGTACACGTGACGCCGCGCACGCTCGCCGAACTCGAACCGACGACTCCCGCCTTCCTCCACGTGCACCACCACGTCCGCGAGGATGCGCAACTGTTGTACGGCTTTGCGAGGCGCGACGAGCGGCGCACGTTCCAGGTGCTCATCGAAACGCACGGCATCGGTCCGTCGATGGCCATGGCGATTCTCGCCACGCATTCGCCCCGTGCGCTCGTCGACATCGTCGCCGGCGGTGACGTAGGCGCGCTCACCCTCGTTCCCGGTGTGGGCAAGAAGACGGCCGAGCGTTTGCTCGTCGAGTTGCGCGACAAGCTCGACGTGCCGGTGCTCGATTCCGGCGTCACCGAAGCGGGTGCCGTCGGCGGTCGCGTCGCCGACGTTCGCGATGCGCTCACCGCGCTCGGCTACTCCGCCGACGACGTTCGCCAGGTGCTGCGCGACGTCGTCGTCGTCGACGATGCCGAAAAGATGCTGCGCGACGCGTTGTCGCTGCTCGGAGCCCGCCGTGCGTGAGGAGTTCCTCCAGCCGACGGCCGATGTGAATGAGCACGTCATCGAACAGGGCGTGCGACCGCGCACGCTCGCCGAGTTCGTCGGCCAGCGCGAGATCAAGGATCATCTCGCGATCGTCCTCGAAGCGGCGCGGCAACGCGCACAGGCCGTCGACCACCTGCTCTTCGCCGGCCCTCCCGGACTCGGCAAGACGACCCTCGCCGCCATCGTCGCCCACGAGATGGGTGCGGTTCTCCACGTCACGTCGGGCCCGGCGCTCGAGCGTCCCGGCGATCTCGCGGCGATCCTCGCCAAACTCGAACCCGGCGACGTCCTCTTCATCGACGAGATCCACCGGCTGTCCCGTGCGGTCGAGGAGATTCTCTACCCGGCGATGGAGGACTACCAGATCGACATCGTCGTCGGGAAGGGTCCCGCCGCGTCGTCGATCCGTCTCACGCTGCCGCGCTTCACGCTCATCGGAGCAACGACGCGCACGGGGCTCATCACGGGTCCGCTGCGTGACCGCTTCGGACTCGTTGCCCGTCTCGAGTACTACGACGACGACGAACTCGAGTCGATCGTCACTCGGGCGGCGGGCATTTTGTCGGTCGCTCTGCACGACGGTGCAGCCGGCGAGATTGCCCGTCGTTCGCGCGGCACGCCGCGCATCGCCAACCGACTCTTGCGCCGCGTGCGCGACTGGTCGCAGGTGCGCGGCACGGGTGCCATCGATGCCGCGGCTGCGCACCGTGCGCTCACGGTGTTCGGCGTCGACGAGCGCGGCCTCGACAAACTCGATCGCGCCATCCTCTCGGCACTGTGCAGTCGGTACGGCGGCGGGCCCGTCGGTCTGTCCACGTTGGCGATCACCGTCGGCGAGCAGCCCGAGACGATTGAGGACGTGTACGAACCGTTCCTCATTCAGTGCGGAATGATCGCCCGCACGGCGCGCGGCCGGGTCGCACTCGCCGACGCGTGGACGCACGTCGGACTCACGCCCCCGGACCGCGCGCCGGATCTCACGTAGTACGCCCGGGCCCCGACCGGATCTCCGCGACCGTCACGTCATGCGCCTCGAAGACATCGACTACGACCTGCCCGCCGAACTCATCGCGCAGGATCCGATCGAGCCCCGCGACGCCGCCCGGTTGCTCGTCGACACGACGACGCCAACACCGCTCGACAAGCACGTGCGCGACCTGCCCGAGTTCCTTCGCGACGGCGACGTACTCGTCGTCAACGACACGCGCGTCGTGCCGGCGCGTCTGCACCTGCACCGCGGTACCGGCGGCGCGGTCGAGGTGCTGCTGCTCGAATCGCTCGACGACGAGCGTCGTCGGTGGGAGGCGCTCGTGCGCCCGGCACGCAAGCTGCGCGTCGGCGAGGTCCTCCTCGACGGCGCCGACGCGGGAGTCCTCGAGGTGGGCGAGCGCGGCGACAAAGGTGACACCGTCATCGTCACGTTCGTCGTCGATGATCCTGCGACGTACCTCGACAGGGTCGGCGAGATGCCGCTGCCGCCGTACATCACGCACCGGCTGCGCGACCCGGAGCGTTACCAGACCGTCTTTTCGCGCGACGCGCGATCGGCCGCAGCGCCGACCGCCGGTCTGCACTTCACGCCCGACCTTCTCGCCCGCATCGAACGAATGGGCGTGCCGATCGTCAACCTCGAACTCGTCGTCGGTCTCGACACGTTCCAGCCCGTGAGCGCTGCCGATCCGCTCGACCACGTCATCCACACCGAGCGGTACCGCGTTCCGCCGACGACGATGGAGGCGGTGCGCGCCGCACGTCGCGTCGTTGCCGTCGGTACCACCGCGACACGGGCGCTCGAAACCGCCGCTGCGACGGGTCGATTGAGCGGGCGCAGCGACCTCTTCATCACGCCGGGCTACGACTTCCTCGCAGTCGATCTCATGATGACGAACTTCCACATGCCGCGCACGACGCTGTTGCTCATGGTCGAGGCGTTCGTCGGTGCGCGGTGGCGCGACCTCTACCGCCACGCCATCACGCACCGGTACCGGATGCTCTCCTTCGGTGACTCGTCGCTCCTCACGTGCACGACATCCGCGCGGGTGCGACGCACCGTGTAGTTGGGTGCGACGCACCGTGTAGTTGGGTGCGACGCACCGTGTAGTTGGGTGCGACGCACCGTCTAGTCTGCTCGCGATGCACACGGCGCACATGGTCGTCGAGAAGGTCGACGGCGCGGCGCGCACCGGGACGGTGACCCTCGCCCGCGGCACGTACACGACGCCGACGTTCATGCCGGTGGGAACGCGGGGCGCGGTGAAGTACCTCAGTGCGGCCGACTACGACCGCCTCGGTGCGCAGATCGTGCTCGGCAACACGTATCACCTCATGCTGCGCCCGGGTGCCGACGTCGTCGAAACGATGGGCGGTCTTGCTGCGTTCGCGGGATGGACCGGTCTCACACTCACCGATTCGGGCGGCTTCCAGGTGTTCTCGCTCGATCCCGACGTCGACGACGACGGAGTCACCTTCCGCTCGACGTACGACGGTTCGCTACACCGGTTCACACCCGAGCGCGCCGTCGAGGTGCAGCAGAAGCTCGGCGCCGACATTCAAATGGCGCTCGACGTGTGTCCGCCGTTGCCGAGCAGCGACGCGACGATCGACGAGGCGATGCGCCGTACCGAGATGTGGGCGCGACGCGCACGCA
Organism: Ilumatobacteraceae bacterium; assembly: GCA_044238425.1. Classification (GTDB taxonomy): domain Bacteria; phylum Actinomycetota; class Acidimicrobiia; order Acidimicrobiales; family Ilumatobacteraceae; genus F1-60-MAGs027. The sequence goes on along the minus strand of JBIIDI010000072.1, from coordinate 516 downwards.
CGGCACACACGCGTTCCGACCAGTCGCTCTTCGGCATCGTGCAGGGCGGAATCAGCGAGGAGCGTCGACGGATCAGTGCCGAGCAGATCGTGGCGATCGGCTTCGACGGATACGGCATCGGTGGGCTGTCGGTGGGCGAGACCCGCGCCGAGATGCTCCCCGCGCTTGCGGCGGCGCTCGAACACCTGCCCGCCGACCGACCGCGGTATCTCATGGGAGTCGGTGATCCGGCGGCCCTCGTCGAGGCCGTCGCGCTCGGGGTCGATCAGTTCGACTGCGTCATGCAGACCCGGCTCGGACGCCACGGGACCGCGCTGACGAGCACGGGACGCGTGAACGTGAAGCGCGCCGAATTCGTCACGAGTGACGCGCCGCTCGATGCGCACTGCGAATGCGAGGTGTGCGCGGTGCATTCGCGGGCGTACCTGCGCCATCTCTTCCAGGTGGCCGAGCCGACGGCATCGCGGCTCGTGTCGTTGCACAATCTCGCCTGGACCCTGTCGCTCATGCGTCGGG
>JBIIDI010000071.1:0-9227 GCA_044238425.1 Ilumatobacteraceae bacterium | reverse complement strand
ACGAGTTGCTCCCCGGTGTCGAGCTCATGGAGAACCTGCGCTTCTCGCCGGGCGAGGAGGGGAACGATCCGAGCTTCGTCGCGGAGCTGTTGCGCGACGTCGATCTCTACGTCGACGATGCCTTCGGGGCGGCGCACCGTGCGCACGCGTCGATCGTCGGCCCGCCGACACGTGTGCCGTCCGCGGCGGGGCGGCTCGTGCAGCGCGAAGTCGAGGTGCTCGAGGCCCTCCGGGCGAAACCGAAGCGGCCGTTCATCGCGGTGCTCGGTGGTGCGAAGGTGAGCGACAAGATCGGCATCATTCGTGCCCTGCTCGGCGTCGTCGACACGCTGGCGATCGGTGGCGGCATGTGCTTCACGTTCCTCGCCGCAAAGGGCCACGCGATCGGCGATTCGTTGTGCGAACGCGACCGCATCGACGAGTGTCGCGCGTTGCTCGCCGAACACCCGGGCATCCTGCTGCCGGAAGACATCGTCGGGCTCGACAAAGGCGGCGTACCTGCAAGCTTCGGTGTCAACCTGCCCGACGGAGCGAAGGGTCTCGACATCGGTCCGGGCACGGCTGCGGCATTCTGTGACGCGATCCACGACGCACGATCGGTGTTCTGGAACGGACCGATGGGAATGTTCGAGGATCCGCGTTTCGCCCGCGGCACGAAGGCGGTTGCGCAGGCCGTTGCCGCGACGAAGGCATTCACCGTCGTCGGTGGCGGCGACTCGGCCGCGGCGATCGCGGAGTTCGGATTGAGCGACGAGATCGACCACGTGTCCACCGGTGGCGGTGCATCGCTCGAATACCTCGAGCTGGGCGACCTGCCCGGACTCGCAGCACTGAGGGAGTCACCACGTGTCCGCTGAAGTCCGTCGCACACCGCTCATCAGCGGCAACTGGAAGATGAACGTCAACCATTTCGAGGCGATCCAGATGGTGCAGAAGTTGGCGTACCTGCTGCAGAAGGAGGACTACGACGCCGTCGACGTGTCGATCCATCCTCCCTTCACCGACCTGCGCAGCGTGCAGACGCTCGTCGACGCCGACGGCCTGCGCATGAAACTCGGCGCGCAGAACGTGCATCCGGAGGACAAGGGTGCATTCACCGGCGAAGTGTCGCCGGTGTTCCTGTCGAAGCTCGGCGTGCAGTACGTCATCGTGGGGCACAGCGAACGACGCACGCATTTCGGCGAGACGGACGATTTCGTTGCGCGAAAGGTGGCGGCGGCGTTCAAGCACGGCATCATCCCGATCGTGTGCGTGGGTGAAACGGCCGACGAACGCGCCGCGGGTGCGACGATGGACCGCGTACTCGGTCAGGTGCGCTCGGCACTGTCCGGCAGGTCGAAGGAACAAGTGGCGTCGATGGTCATCGCCTACGAACCGCTGTGGGCGATCGGCACGGGAGCAACGGCGACTCCGGCCGACGCCCAGGCGGTCATCGGAAGCATTCGCAGCGAAGTGAAAAAACTCTTCACCGACCTGGTCGGCGAGTCGATTCGTCTTCAATACGGCGGCAGCGTCAGTGCGGGCACGATCGCCCCGCTCATGCGCGAGCGGGATATCGACGGAGCCCTTGTCGGAGGGGCGAGCCTGGATCCGGCGGAGTTCGCCAGGATCGTCCAGTACCGCCTCCATCCCCGCTGAGCCCTGCCGGCCCCGCGCGCCGGGACCGTCCCGACAGCCATGCCACGGCGTCGCTGTCGGAAGGCAGTCGGGAATCTTCACGTGGGCTTGACATTTCGTTAGGGTGGTCTCGTCCAACTTGGGGGAGTGACGTCCCCCCCACTTCGACGGGGAGGTCGAAATTTAATGAAGAAAACCAGCACCACGGTGCGCTTGGTTGGTGCCCTCGCGGCGCTCTCGCTGATTGCGAGCGCGTGCGGTGGCAGCGACGATGCGGCCGACGACGCTGGCTCGGAACCGGCTGCGGATGCAGTGAGCTATCCCACCACCGAGCAATGCGCCGAAGTCAGCTACGACTACACGTTCGAACCGCCGGCATCCGCCGGAATGACGGTGACGTACAACATCAACCCGGACGCCGTCTGGGACGATGGTTCGCCGATCACCGCCGCCGACTTCAAGGCGACGTGGGAAGCAGCATTGAACACGCCCGGATCGATTTCGACCACCGGCTATGACCAAATTACGTCGGTGGAAGCCGGCGCGAGCGACAAGGAAGTTGTCGTTGAGTTCAAGGCGGTGTACGCACCGTACAAGGGACTCTTCGGTGCTCTCCTCAAGGCTGCGTCCGTCGAGAATCCGTCGGACGTCTCCGGTGACTTCGCCGAGAGCATTCCGTTCTCGGGTCGCCCGTGGAAGATGAAGTCGTGGAGCCCGAGCCAGGTGGTCTACGTCCCGAACGATAATTACTGGGGCACCGACAAGCCGGTCGCCAAGGAACTCGTCATGGTCCCGCTCGCCGACCAGGAAACACAGGTTGCTGCGATCAAGGCCGGTGAAGTCGACTTCGTGTACCCGCAGTACTACGGCGGTATCGAAGAGGCGTACAAGGACGCGAACATCACGAACAAGGTGGAGTTCGGTGGCGACTACGAGGGCTTTTACTTCCAGTCGAAGTGCGGTCCGTTCGCCAACCCGATCTTCCGCACCGCGTTCGCGAAGTCGATCGACCGAGATGCGCTGTTCCAGCAGATCTACGTACCGCTCGGTGGCGTGAGCCCGCTCGAGTGCGGACCGATCGTGCCGGGACCGTTCTGTGAAGGCAACGAGTTCGCCGGTCAGTTCGATCCGGCAGGTGCAGCAGCACTTCTCGAGGAGAACGGCTGGACGAAGGACGCCGAGGGCTACTGGGTCGACCCCGCAACGGGTACGGCTCCGACGCTGCGTTGGGTGATCAACACGGGCAACACCCGTCGCGAGAACACCCAGGCGTTCCTCATTCCGTTGATGAATGAGGCGGGCTTCAAGCTCGTCGCGGACAACTGTGACGCTGCGTGCTACTTCCAGCAGCGCCTCCCAGCCCTCGACTACGAGATGGCGATGTACATCAGCACGGCTCCGCCGGATCCTGCGTACCTCACCCCGTCTTTCACCTGCAACAACATCCCAACGGGTGCCAACAACAACCAGGGTCAGAACTCGACCGGATGGTGCAACGAAGAAGCTTCGGATCTGCTGAATCAGGCGGACTACGAAGTCGATGCTGCCGCCCGTGCCGAGCTCATCAAGTCGGCCCTCGACCTAATGGCAGCCGATCACGTCATGCTCCCGCTGTTCCAGTTCCCGAAGTCGGGCTTCTGGCGCACGGACAAGCTGGCCGGTCCGGTGGATGGTGACCTGAACAACTACACGGCGTTCATCAACACCAACCTGTGGGAAGACAAGGACGGCGACGGCAAGATCGTCATCGGTGCCGAACAGTGGCCCGCATGTCTCAACCCCGTCACGGAGTGTGCGAACTCTTCGTGGATGGTGTGGACGACGAGCTTCGTCGTGCAGCCGGGTGCGTTTGCCACCACCAACGACGGTCAGTACGTCGTGACGAACCTGCTCGCGAGCGAGCCGACCGTCACCGTCAAGTAATCACGTCGACACAACGGTCATCCCTCACGGGATGGCGTTGAGGGGAGCGGGTTCCACGACAGTGGAACCCGCTCCTTTGTCGTTCTTGGGCAGCTCCGCGGGACCGAATAGAAAGGTGACTGCGACGGGCGTCACGCTCTAGTGTGCGTACGTGCTTCGCTACGTCGCTCGCCGCGTTGCCTGGGCGATCCCGACGTTGCTCCTTGTCACGTTCCTCGTTTACGTGGCTCTGCGCACCGGCACCGACCCGGTGAAGAGTTACCTGCGGATCAACCCCCGCGCCACCCCGGCCAAGGTGGAGGAGTACATCCGCGTCAACGGTCTCGACCCGAACTACGTCGCCGGCTACTTCCGGTGGTTGTTCAACTTCGTCACCCTCGACTGGCCGCGCAGCATCAAGGGCAGCCGCGAGGTGTGGCCGCAACTGAAGGATGCCCTCGCCAACACCCTGCGCTTGGGTTCGGTGGCGAGCTTCGTCGGTATCTCCGTCGGACTCTTCGTCGGTGTGTTCGCCGCGTTGCGCCCGGGCGGTCGCCGCGACGTCGCCGTGAACACTGCTGCATTCGTCGGCATCTCGGTACCACCGTACGTGTCGGCGGTTCTCTTCCAGCTGCTGTTTGCGGTGTACTGGAGCCGTTGGTTCGGCAGCACGCTATTCCCGACGTCGGGTGTGTACCCCCCGGGTCACACGGGGTTCGACCTCGGTCTGATGGCCAAGCACATGGTGTTGCCGACCCTCGTCGTCGCCATTCAAATCATCGCCGTGTACTCGAGGTACATGCGGTCGTCGTTGCTCGACGTGCTGAACAGCGATTACATGCGCACCGCGCGGTCGAAGGGCATCAGCGAGCGTCGCGTTCTCGTGCGGCACGGTTTGCGCAACGCCCTCATCCCGATCGTCACCATCGCGGCTCTCGACGTCGGAACCATCGTCGGCGGTCTCATCATCACCGAGAACGTCTTCTCCTACCCGGGCATGGGCAAGTACTTCCTCGATGCCTTCGGCGAGGGCGATTTCCCGCTGCTCATGCCGTGGATGGTGATCATCGTCGCATCGGTGCTGTTCTTCAACCTGCTCGCCGACGTCGCGTACGCCTGGCTCGATCCGAGGATCCGACTTGAGTAGCGAGATCGTTCTCCCCGTCCTGTCGCCGGCGAAGATGGCGTACCGGCGCTTCGTCACGCACAAGGCGGCCGTCGTCAGCGTGTTCATTCTCGGAACTCTCGTGCTGTTCGTTCTGCTGTCGCCGCTCACGGCGCGGTACGGGGTGAACCAGGCCGTGAAGCCGCCGCCGAACTACTTCATCCCGCCGAGCTCCATCGCGTGGATGGGTACGGACGACATCGGACGCGACTTGTACAGCCGCCTCATCTACGGCGTGCGCGTGTCGCTCGTCATCGGGTTCTTCTCCGCCATTATCTCGGTGACGATCGGCTGCCTCATCGGCGCGGTTGCGGGTTTCCGCGGCGGGAAGTTCGACGACATCGTCATGCGCGTCACGGATCTGTTCCTCGCGTTCCCGTTCCTCGTCACGCTGCTCGTCATGCGCAACGTCCTCGGTGCGATCTCGTGGGTGAAGCCGATCACGGGTGAGATCACGTCCGTGCGGTTCATCATCGTGTTGTTCGCGCTGTTCGGCTGGATGGGGGTCGCCCGAATCGTGCGCGGTCAGGTGCTGTCACTGAAGGAACGCGAGTTCATCGAAGCGGCGCGCGCCGTCGGGGCGAGCCGTTGGTACATCATCCGGCGCCACCTGCTTCCGAATTCGATCGGTCCGATCATGGTGGCGCTCACGTTCTCGGTCGTGTCGGCGATCATTGCCGAGGCAACCCTCGCGTTCTTCGGATACGGCCCGCAGGCCGGTGCGGGGGCGACCTCGCTCGGCATCCTCGTCGGGGCGGCGAAAGGTGCCGTGCAGACGGGGTACTGGTGGCTGGCCGTGTTCCCGTGCGTCGTCCTCGTCACGATCGCGTTGTGCATCAACTTCATCGGCGACGCGTTGCGGGATGCCACCGATCCGCGCCTCGTGAGGGAGTCGTGACGTGACGACCTCCGTTCTCGAGATTCGCGACCTTCGCGTCACGTTCCGTACGCAGCTCGGCGATCTCGTCGCGGTGCGCGGCGTCGATCTCGACGTGCGCGCCGGAGAGATGCTCGGGGTCGTCGGCGAATCGGGCAGCGGCAAATCGGTGACCTTCCTCGCCGCCATGGGACTCCTGCCGCGTACCGCGACCGTCGAGGGTTCGGTCGTGCTCGCCGGCGAACAGCTCGTCGGCGCGTCACCGCGGCTGCTGCGTTCCGTGCGCGGTCGGCTCATGTCGATGATCTTCCAGGATCCGCTGTCGGCACTGAACCCCGTGCACCGCATCGGCGCGCAGATCGCCGAGATGTTGCAGTCGCACCAGAAGCTCTCCGACTCGGCCGCGCACAAGAGGGCCGTCGAGTTGCTCGACATCGTCGGCATCCCGCAGCCCGACGATCGTGCGCGCCAGTTCCCGCACGAATTCTCGGGCGGTATGCGCCAGCGCGTCGTTATCGCGATGGCGATCGCGAACAGCCCGAAGGTTCTCATCGCCGACGAGCCGACCACCGCTCTCGACGTCACCGTTCAGGCCCAGATTCTTGAAGTGATCCAGCGCGTGCAGCAACAGTTCGGCACGGCGGTGGTGCTGATCACGCATGACCTCGGCGTCGTGGCACGCGTGTGCGACCGGGTGAACGTCATGTACGCCGGCCGCAACGTCGAACGAGGTGGCGTACGCGACGTGTTCGACGCACCCGGGCACCCGTACACCCGCGGACTGCTCGCCTCGTTGCCGCACCCGGGGCAGGACCGGCTGGTCCCGATCACCGGCTTTCCGCCGAACATGCTCGCACCGCCGAGTGGGTGCAGTTTCCGGCCGCGATGCGCCCATGCGACCGAGCAGTGTGCGCAGTCGCTGCCCGAACTCGTGACGTGGGGAAGAACGGAAACTGCGTGCGTGCGCGTGCAGGAGATCTACGGAGTGACGGGAGCATCGCGATGACCGAGCCGCTGTTGTCCGTGCGCGATCTCGTGAAGGAATTCGTCATCAAGTCGCCCAACGGTGTGCGCCGTCGCCGCCGCGTCGTCCATGCAGTGTCGGGTGTGTCGTTCGACGTCGCGCCGGGCGAGACGCTCGGTCTCGTCGGCGAGTCGGGATCGGGAAAGACGACGGTCGGGCGTTGCATCCTGCGCCTTGCGAACCCGACGTCGGGTACCGTCACGTTCGACGGACGCGACCTCGCGGCGGTCGAGGACGAGGAGCTGCGCCACCTCCGGCGCCGGATGCAGATCGTCTTCCAGGATCCCTTCGCCAGCCTCGATCCGAAGATGACCGTCGGCGCATCGATTGCCGAGCCGCTCGTCGTTCAGGGCGTGCCGGGGGACCACAGCGACAAGGTGGTCCAGTTGCTCGAACTCGTCGGATTGGCGCCCGATCATGCCCGACGATTCCCGCACGAATTCAGCGGGGGACAGCGTCAGCGCATCGGTGTGGCGCGGGCACTCGCCCTCGATCCTGCACTCATCGTTCTCGACGAGCCGGTGTCGGCCCTGGACGTGAGCATCCAGGCGGGTGTCGTCAACCTGTTCGCCGACCTGCAGAAGCGACTCGGAATGTCGTACGTATTTATCGCCCACGACCTCGCGGTCGTGCGCCACGTTGCGCACCGTGTCGCGGTGATGTATCTCGGCAAGATCGTCGAGATCGGGGACAAGGATGCGGTGTACGACCGGCCGACGCATCCGTACACGAAGGCGCTCTTGTCGGCGGTGCCGACACCCGATCCCGTCGTCGAGCGAACCCGCAACCGCATCATGCTCGAAGGGGAAGTGCCGTCGCCCGTCGATCCGCCGTCGGGTTGCCGTTTCCGCACGCGCTGCTGGAAGGCCACCGACCTGTGCAGTCGGGTGGATCCGCCGATGGTGTTGCGCGCCTCCGGCCAGATGTCGGCGTGTCACCACCCCGAAGGGGAGTGACGCCAGCCGTTGCGCATCGTGCGAGTCGGGGGCGTGGCGCCACCGATAGCCTGACACCCGTGCGTACGTTCGTCACCTGGATAGCCGTCATCGTCAACGTCGTGTCGATGATTGCGATGATCGTCGGGGTTCTCCTGCACAGCGGTCGCGGAGGCGGTCTATCCGACATGTTCGGTGGTGGTGGAGCCACGGCGCTCGGTTCCGCGGCTGCGGAGCGCAACCTCACGCGCATTACGACGGTGCTCGCCCTCGCCTGGTTCATGACGACGGTGGCGCTGGGAATCCTGCTCGCCTGAGCGGTTCCCGCATCTTCGCACCGTCGACGAGAACGTCGCCGTTCGTCGCGTCCACTTCGGCGCGATCGACGATAGATTCATACGTCGCCTCGTCGAAGTGGCGAAATTGGCAGACGCACCAGCTTGAGGGGCTGGCGCTCGAAAGGGCGTGGGGGTTCAAGTCCCCCCTTCGACACCAATGTGACGGTTGCCGTGCGCATCATCCGCGAATGATGCGTGTCGAACGGCGAGGATGAACGGCGTGAAAACGGCCCGTCGCACGAAAGTCGTCGCCACGCTCGGACCCGCGTGCAACGACGAACGGGGCATTCGCAGGCTCGTCGATGCAGGCACCGACGTCATTCGTCTGAACTGCTCGCACCTCAGCACCGCAGACCTCGAGCGCATGATCCGGCTCGTGCGATCGGTCGATCCGACGGTCGCGGTCCTCGTCGACATCCAGGGGCCCAAGCTGCGCTACGGCGGAACCGAACGCGAGTTGATTGTCGGCGAATCGCACCGCTTCAACGTCACCGAGTTGGGTATCGACGTCGGCGGGCGCGGAATTGCTCCCGGGCACCGCATTCTCTTCGACGACGGACGTCTCGAGATCCGTGTGACGAGCGTCGACGGTGAGCATGTGGCGGGAACCGTCGTGCGGGGCGGCACGCTGCGCACGAAGAAGGGTGTGAATCTGCCGGACACCGAAGTGCCGGGAACGGTGCTCACTACCAAGGACCGCGACGATCTCGCCGTCGTCGGCAGCCAGGGAGCCGATCTCGTCGCGATTTCGTTCGTGCAGCGTGCGGCCGACGTCATCGCCGTGCGTGACATCGTGGGCCCCGAGCCGCTCCTCGTTGCCAAGATCGAGCGTCCGCAGGCCGTCGAGCGGCTGGCCGAGATCTGCGGAGTCACCGACGGCGTGATGGCGGCACGGGGTGATCTCGGCGTGGAGATGGATTTCGCGCGCCTGCCCGCGCTCCAGAAACACATCGCGACCGTTGCCACGCAGCACGGAGTGTTCTCGGTGTGCGCAACCGAGATGCTCGAGTCGATGATCACCGCCAGTCGTCCGACACGGGCCGAAGTTGCCGACGTCACCGGCGCGGTTCGCGACGGCTTCGATGCGGTGATGCTCTCCGCGGAAACCGCCGTCGGCGCCGATCCCGCACGGGCCGTCGCAACGATGGGTGACATATGCGCGGTTGCCGAGAGCGACGTCGCCCTGCCCGCGCTGTTCGCCGAGCGAAACCCGCAGCGTGCCGCCGTCACGGCCGCGGCGAGTGCCCTCGCAAAGAGGGTGTCGGCCGATGCCCTCCTGTCGCTCACGTACACCGGTCATTCCGCCACCCTGCTCGCCTTGTGCCGACCGAGTGCGCCGATCATCGCGGCGACGCCCTCGGAAACGGTC
>JBIIDI010000070.1:0-9236 GCA_044238425.1 Ilumatobacteraceae bacterium | reverse complement strand
GTGGGATTCCAGTTCCGCCCACCGTCGCGACGTTTTCGCCGCCGGTCGCCGTTCCTCGTGACGAACGCGCTCATCTCCATCAACGTCGGAATCTTCCTGTGGCTGACGCTCGACGAAATCGGTTCGGCGGTGCTCGGCACGACGACGGGCGACCGCGTGCTCGACTTCGTCATCGCCCGCCCGTTCCTCGAACAGGGTGAATGGTGGCGACTCGTCTCGGCGGGATTCGTCCACTTCGGTTTGCTGCACGTCGGTCTGAACATGTTCCTGCTGTACCAACTCGGCCGACTCATCGAGCCGGTCATCGGGCCGTTGCGTTTCGGTCTGCTGTACGGCGCGTCGCTGCTCGGCGGTTCGCTCGGCGCGCTCGTCGTGTCGCCGTACGCGGCAACGGGCGGCGCATCGGGTGCGGTGTTCGGCGTCATGGCGGCGAGCGTCGTCGGTGTCGGTCAGCGCGGGGTGAACCCGCTGCGCACCGGACTCGGCGTCACGTTCTTCATCAACGTGCTGCTCACGCTCGCGATTCCGGGAATCTCCGTCGGCGGACACTTCGGCGGGGCGATCATCGGCGCGATCGTCGGCGCACTCGTTCTTGCACCGAGGTCGTGGCACGTGCCGTCGTGGGCGCAGATCGTCGTGCCGGTCGTTGCCGGGCTGTCGTGCGTGGTGATTGCATTCGGGATCGTCGGTTCGTGACGAACATGACGAACACGACGAGCGTGGCGAGCACCGCCGCACCGGCGGGCGCCACCGACACCCGTGAAACGATCGACACGCGCACGGGCGAACCGAGCGTCGCCCACATCGTGAAGACCGACGGCGACGAGTCGGCCGCCGCAGCCGTGCTGCGCGCGCGGATCGAAGGCACTCCCGTCGAGGCGCTGTGCGGACACCGCTGGATTCCCTCGCGCGACCCGGGTCGACTGCCGATGTGCCAGGCGTGTCGCGAGATCTACGAGGCGTACCGCGCGTTCAACGACGGACTGAACGAGACCCCCGGCGAGTAGCGCCGGGACGGGCGACGCCTAGCGGTAGTCGCGCGATGCGACGGCGTACGACACGCGCAGCTCCTCGAATCTTTCGGCACGCAGGTTCACCGCCCCGTCGGCAACTTCGAGGCCTCCCCACACGATGACCGCCCGTGCACCGGCGAGCACCTCGCGGTGACGCGACCAACAGCCCCGCGAGCACACGACGTTCACCATTCCCGATTCGTCCTCGAGGTTGAGGAACGTGACACCCTTCGCCGTGGGCGGTCGCTGCCGGTGCGTGATCACCCCGGCAACCGCGACCCGCTCGCCGTGCCCCGCACGCAACGCTTCGGCGATGAGCCGCACCTTGCGCGCGGTCAACTCGTCGCGCACGAACGTGGTCGGATGTCCGTCGGGTGACACACCCGTCGACCACAGGTCGGCTGCCGCCTCCTCCACCGGGGCCATACCCGGCAACGACGGCGTGAGCGTGGCGGCGGTGCCGGCCAGCCGGTCGGGTCGCTCGTGGATGACGAGCCCGGCTTTCCACATTCCGGCGCGGCGCCCGACACCGAAACATTCCTCGAACGCCCCCGCCGTGGCGAGCGCCTCGAGCTGGCGTTGCGACAATCGCGGCACGCGACGCACGAGATCGGCGATGTCGACGAACGGTCGCGCCGCCTCGATGCATGCGGCGAGTTCGTTGCCGATGCCCCGCACGTTGGCGAGACCGAGTCGCAGGGAAAGGCCTCCCGTCGACGTCGTGTCGGCGGCGAGCGAGCTGCGCGCACGGGACGCGTTGACGTCGGGAGTGCGCACGACGACGCCGTGACGCCGTGCGTCGCGCACGAGGGTGTGCGGAGACCAAAAACCCATCGGCTGCGAGTCGAGCAGCGCCGCACAAAAGATCGCCGGCTCGTGGAACTTCAACCACGCCGATGCGTACACGAGATGGGCGAAGCTCACCGCGTGACTCTCGGGAAACCCGTAATGGGCGAACGCCTCCATCTTCGCGATGATCCGTTCGGCGACGTCGGGACCGATGCCCCGTTCGAACATCCCCGCAAGCAATCGCTCGCGCAACCGCGCCATGCGCGCCCGCGAACGTTTCGCGCCCATCGCTTGGCGCAACTCGTCGGCGTGTGCCGGCGAAAAACCGGCGACGTCGATGGCCATCTGCATGAGTTGTTCCTGGAACAGCGGAACGCCGAGCGTCTTTTTCAGACTGTTCTCGAGCAACGGGTGCAAGTAGGTGACGGGTTCGCGGCCGTTGCGTCGCCGAATGTACGGGTGCACCGACCCGCCCTGGATGGGCCCCGGTCGAATGAGTGCCACCTCGACGACGAGGTCGTAGAAGTTGCGCGGGGCCAGCCGCGGCAACGTCGACATCTGGGCGCGCGACTCAACCTGGAACACCCCCACCGTGTCGGCGCGCGACAGCATCGCGTACACCTCGGGCTCCTGCGGCAACGCGCCGAGATCGATCGTCGTGCCGCGGTATTCGGCGCACAGATCGATCGCCCTGTGCAGCGCCGACAACATTCCCAAGCCGAGCAGATCGAACTTCACGAGACCGACGGCGGCACAGTCCTCCTTGTCCCATTGCAGAACGCTGCGTCCGGGCATCGTCGCCCACTCGACCGGGCACACCTCGGCAACGGGACGGTCGCAGATGACGATGCCACCGGAGTGAATGCCGAGGTGCCGCGGGGTGTCCTGCACCGCCGCGGCGAGTCGCACCAACTCGTCGGGAACACCGGAGGTGTCGTGACGGGTGACGGGATCCCACGAATCGAAGCGTCGGGCAAGGGCATCTTGCGCAGCCGGATCGTGACCGAGGGCGCGGGCCATGTCGCGCACGGCCGATCGCGCGCGGTACGTGACGACGTTGGCGACCTGTGCCGCGTGCAAACGCCCGTACTTCTCGAAGACGTAGGCGATGACCTCGTCGCGGCGGCCGCTTTCGATGTCGATGTCGATGTCGGGCGGACCGTCGCGTTCGGTCGACAGGAAACGCTCGAACAGCAGCCCGAGTCGCACCGCATCGACGTTGGTGATGCCGAGGCAGAAGCACACCGCACTGTTGGCCGCACTGCCCCGCCCCTGGCAGAGGACGTCGTTGCGTCGGCAGAACTCGACGATGTCCCACACGACGAGGAAGTAGCCGGCGAATCCGAGTGCATCGATGACGCCGAGTTCGTGGTCGAGCGTGCGCCAGGCGCGTGCCCCGAGCGAACCGTCGTCGTGCCCGGGACGCGAACCGTAACGACGTTGCGCACCCGCCTCGACGAGCCGGCGCAGGTACGAACTTTCGTCGTACCCGGGCGGACATTGGAACGGCGGCAGGCGCGGGGCGATGAGTGCGAGATCGAACGCCGCATCGTCGGCAACGAGCGTGCTGAATTCGACGGCACCGGGATACCGACGGAACCGGCGCAGTTGTTCGGCCGGTGAGCGAATGAACGCCGCACCCGACGGGGGAAGGTGCGGGTCGAAAGCATCGAGTGAGCTGCGATGGCGCACCGCGGCCACCGCACACGCCACGGCGTGGTCGCCGGCGCGGGCGTACGACACGTCGTTCGTCGCAACACATTCGAGCCCGGCGCGCGCGGCCAATGCAACGAGTGCGTCGTTGCGCACCGAGTCGAGCGGATCGGCGTGGTCCCACAACTCGACGACGACACGATCGGCGCCGAAGCGCGACACGATCTCGCCGAGCACACGATGCGCAGCTGCGGGTCCCTCGCTGACGAGCGCACGAGGAACCGCGCCGTCGTGCCCGGCGGTGAGCACCCAGCACTGCCCCGCCATCGCGGCGGCAAGTTCGTCGAGATCGACGTGCGGATGCCCCTTGCGGCCGCGCAACTGCGCCGCGGTGATCGCCATCGACAATGCGCGGTATCCCGCCGGGCCGCGCGCCAACACGACGACGTCCCCGCGCACCGGCCCGTGCGCGAGGGTGAGCTGCGCACCGAACACCGTGCGCAACGACACGTCACGAGCCGCTCGGGCGAAACGCACCGCGCCGTACAGACCGTGGCGATCGGTGAGCGCGAGTGCACCGAGCCCGCGGCGCACCGCCTCGGCAACGAGTTCGTCGGGAGACGACGCGCCCTCGAGGAACGAAAAATGCGAGCGGCAATGCAACTCGGCATACGGAACGTCATGCAAGGCAGCCACGCCGTCACGATACCGAACGTATGTTCGCCCCTTGCGCGGGCCGAATTCAGGGCGTTTTTTGCTACCTACTCACACGCCGAGAATGCGCCGCGCAGCGCGCAGGCCACCGAGCAACCCGGCATCGGCGATCGCCTCGGCCTCGTCCCACGCGAACCACCGTGCGTTCGGACTCTCCCCGGGCGCCGGTTGCGGATCGTCGTCGGGAGCGTGCACGAGCCAGCGCAGATCGAAGTGGCGGTGTCCGCGCGGACCGGGATGCACGTCGAGGTGAATGAGCACCGGTCCCGACGGCGGATGTGCGACGTCGAGCCCGGTCTCCTCGCGTGCTTCGCGCACGACTGCATCGACGAGCGTCTCGCCGGGTTCGACGTGACCGCCGGGTTGCAGCCACAGACCGAGTCGCTTGTGTTCGTGCAACACGACGCCGCGCGCACCGACGACGATGCACGACGCCGTCACGTGGGTGGGATCGGCGTGTTCGTCGAACGGCGCTTGCAAGCCGGGAGCCGTGGCGAGGAACTCCTCGATCGACTGCCGCTCGCGATCATCGATCGGCCCGTGCTGCGACAACCACGCACACAACTCGCGGGTCGCCAGTCGCGAATCGCGGCGCCACGCATCGAGGCTTGCCGGATCGGACACGGTGAGTCACCGTACTGCGTGAACGGTCGCGGTGCGCCACCCGCGCTCGTCGGGTCACGCATAACGCCCGACCAGATGCCACGCACGCGCCATGCGTGCGGCGAGAATCGCCGTGACCGGGCGATCGTCGTCGGCGCCCGCGTCGCACATGACGATCTGCACGTACGCCAGTCGTCGCGCACGCAGCGCATCCCACCAGCGCTCCTCGAGCGGCCACGGCCCGGCCCAGTCGACGACGTCGCAGCGTCGACCGCCGACGACGACCGTGTGCGGCGCAGCGGTGAGTTCGTGACGCGCATCGACACCGACGTCAGCGCCGTCGACATCGAGCACTTCGATGACCGGGGCACGACGGCGGTGCACGATCGCCGGCAACGGCGACGGCAACGCGCCCCGCCAGTGCGACGTCACTCGAGCATCGTCGAGATGCGCGACGGCAGCGTCGAGGCGGACGTCGCCGCCGAGATCGACGACGTCGTAGCGCACGGCCGGATCGCGACCACCACGGTCGCGCACGACGGCGACGCTGTGCACGCCGTTCATCGAACTCAACCGGGCCACTGCCGCACCCGCAGCGCGCCCACCGCGTTCATCGTCGTTCCACAACGTGCGCTGCGTACCGCGCCGCGGACCCACGTCGCACGGCGTCACGACGATCGTGCGCACACCGTCGCTCACAGCCCCGGCGGCGATCCACGCATCGAGTTGCACCGCGACGGCCCTGCACACGTCGCGGGTCGTCCACCCTTCGGCGCGGTACCACGTGCGCTCGCTGCGCTCGTCGTTGTCGGAGTCGAAAACGACGCTCATACGGCTGCACGACCATCCCCGCGCGGCAAGGTTCGCAAGTACGTCGTCGACGAGTCGCTCGGTTTCGTTGAGCACGATGTCCCGCGAGCGCAGAACGGTGTCGCAGTCGAGTCGACGCGCACAATCCGCCGGTGGAACGACCGGTAACACGATGTGCCGGTCGCGGCCCGTGGCGAGGCGGTACAACTCGACTCCCCACCCACCGAAGCGCATCGCCAACGCCTTCTCGCCGAGCTGCGCCACGTCGCCCCAGCGGTACAACCCGAGCCGCTCGAGAATGCCGACCGTTTCGGCACCGTCGCGACGCGCGACACCCGGATCGAGGGGCGATGCCGCACCGATCACCGCCGCGCACTCGAGCAACGAGCGCACCGAACCGTGTTGCACGAACCGCACCGATTCGCCCCGCGCGATGATGCACGGCTTGCCCGACTCCCACGACCGACGCGCAGCGAGTGCAGCGGCAAGCCGCCCCTCACCCACCCCGATGCCGACTTTCATATCAATGTCAATGCCGGTGTTGATGCCGTGAAGTGCCTCGCGAATCGCAGCATCGAGCCGCGCGACCAGACGATGCGTACCACCGACGCGTCGCGCCGCACCTCCGGCGTCGCAGACGAGAAGCCCGGGTTCCACCACTTCGATGCCGGCGACGTCGTCACCGACGGCACGTACGACGGGCTCGAACGCGACGTGCGGTGCAACCCTCAGTCCGGCGGCGAACGTCGTCCAGTTGCGGCACCACACGACGGCGAGCCGGGCCGGAGCCCGCTCGGCATGTGGCACGTGCTCACGTAACGACGAGTTCATGCGTGGCGGTCACCGGTACGCGCCGCCCGGCGACCCGCACCCGCACGAGACGCTCGCGCAGATGACCCGCACCGCGGTGCGCACCGTTCCACTGCATTGTCGTCGTTGCACACGACACGTCGGGCGGATCACCGCACGCACCGAGGGTGACGAGCACGCCGCGGCGCACCTGCAACCGCGAACGCAACCGGCGCATGTCGGCATCGGCGACACGATCGGGAACCGCGGCGAGCACGAGATCGAATCCCTCGATGACCGTGGCCATCGTGGCGACCCAACGTCGCGTGTCGGGTGGTGCGGTGACGAAGACGAGACGGTTCAGCGCGACACCGGCGTCACGCGCCGCGGCGATGCCGAGATTCGGCACGCCGACGACGGCGAGCCACGCACCATCGTGCGTCGCTGCACCGAGCACGCCGAGAGCAACCGTCAACGCAGCATCGCCGTCGCAGGAAAGAACGCGACCGCGCACGAGACCGCCGGGAAGCAGCGCATTGAACGGTGCCGCCACGGGCAGCGCCGCCGGAGCTGCCAACTGCGAGGCAGAGAGAAGAGGAACCATGGCCTCACCATAGCGAACGTATGTTCGCCCTTGACGGGGACGGTCACTTCCCTCGCTTTTCGGGGTGAATCGCGTTGTCCCGCAGGCCCTTCACTGATGCCTCAATGCGGGAAGCACTTCTCCCGGCCGAACGGGTACCGGAGTGATCCGACTCTCAGCCGAGGTGGAGCAGGCCGTAGACGAGCGACTCTTCGAGTGCGCGCCACGAGGCCTCGATGATGTTCGACGACACACCGATCGTCGTCCACGTGCGGTCGCCGTCGGTGGCGTCGATGAGCACGCGGGTGACGGCGCCGGTGGCCGACGACGAATCGAGGATGCGCACCTTGAAGTCGGTGAGGTGCACGCGCGACAACTGCGGATACCTGCTGAGCAACGAGGCGCGCAGCGCCGTGTCGATCGCGTTGATCGGACCGTTGCCCTCGGCCGTGTGCACTTCGCGCTCCTCGCCGACCCACACCTTGACGGTGGCTTCGGTGGTGAACTCACCGCTCGCTGACTCGTCGGTGATGACGCGCATCGACTCGACCTTGAAGAACGACTGCTCCCAGCCCGCGGCGCGGCGCATGAGTAACTCGAGCGACGCATCGGCCGCCTCGAAGTGGTAGCCCTCGAACTCGAGACGCTTCAGTTCGTCGAGGATGTTGCCGACGACCGGGCCGTCGACGTTGATGCCGATTTCCTTCGCCTTCATGAGGATGGTTGCGCGACCGGCCATCTCCGACACGAGGAACCGGGTGCCGTTGCCGACGAGCTCGGGCGCGACGTGTTCGTAGGCGTCCTTCGCACGCGCAATCGCCGACACGTGCAAGCCGGCCTTGTGGGCAAATGCCGACATGCCGACGTACGGAGCCTGCGGGTTGAGCGGACGGTTGAGCACCTCGGCGACGTGGTTGCTCACCGCGGTGAGACGATCGAGATGTCCGTCGGGCAGACACGTGAAGCCCATCTTCAACTGCAGGTTCGGGATGACGGTGGTGAGGTTGGTGTTGCCCGTGCGCTCACCGAGCCCGTTCAACGTGCCCTGCACGTGGCGCGCACCGCTGCGCACCGCTGCGAGCGAGTTCGCCACCGCGCAACCCGTGTCGTCGTGGCAGTGGATGCCAATGATCGCCGCGCCTGCAATGTGGCGCGACACGTCGGCGACGATCGACTCGATTTCGTGCGGCAGCGAACCACCGTTGGTGTCGCAGAGAACGAGGTGCGACGCACCTTTCATCACCGCAGCCTCGAGCACGCGCAGCGCGAACTCGGGGTTGCGCTTGTAGCCGTCGAAGAAGTGCTCCATGTCGACGAGCACGCGGCGATCGTTGCCGACGAGGAAGCCGACCGAATCGGCGACCATCGCCACGCCCTCGTCGAGGGTGGTTTGCAGTGCTTCGGTGACGTGGTAATCCCAGCTCTTGGCAACGATGCACACGGCCGGCGTCTGGGCGGCGATGAGGTTGCGCAGCGTGGCGTCGTCGTCGACGCGGCCCATCGGACGACGCGTGCTGCCGAAGGCGACGAGCGTCGAGGTGCGCAGATTCAACTCGGTGCGCGCGCGCTGGAAGAACTCTTCGTCCTTCGGGTTTGCGCCCGGCCACCCACCTTCGATGAAGTGCACGCCGAGATGGTCGAGTTGCTCGGCGATGCGCAACTTGTCGTTGACGCTCGCCGACACGCCTTCGACCTGCATGCCGTCGCGCAGGGTGGTGTCGAAGACCTCGACGACGTCGTTCACTGCAGCTGTCGATGGCGAGGCGTTGGCGATCGTGTTCGTCATCACGTCACTCTCCTATCGCACCAACTCGCACCAGTGGGCGTAACGGGCGTCCTGACGACGCACCGCCTTGGCGTACGTCGTGGCGATCGCCTTCGTCTTCGGGCCCGGGCACGGAATCTTGCGCTCGTCGATTTCCTTCACCGATCCGACCTCGGCGGCGGTGCCGCACACGAACACTTCCTCGGCGATGTACAGGTCGCTGCGCGCGATGTTGTCGACGCGCACGTCGAAGCCGAGGTCCCGCGCGATCGTCATCACCGAGTTCTGCGTGATGCCCTCGAGCGCGCCGGCCGACAGCGGCGGCGTGAGGATGATGCCGTTGCGCACGGCGAAGATGTTCTCCCCGGTGCACTCGGCGACGAGACCGTTCGGGGCGAGCATGATCGCCTCGTCGTATCCGGCCTTCAACGCCTCGACCTTGGCAAGCGACGAGTTGACGTAGTTGCCGACCGTCTTTGCCGCGGGCGGCATGATGTTGTGGTCGTGGCGCGTCCAC
>JBIIDI010000173.1:0-2549 GCA_044238425.1 Ilumatobacteraceae bacterium | reverse complement strand
TCTTCGTGACGACCAGGTCACCAATCGCGCGCAGAGCGAGCGTGCACTCACCGGCACGCAGGTAACGCACCGTCGTGGTCGCCGCACCCTTCGACACCGAGCACACCTTCGGCGACAGGGTGCGAACGTTCACCTTCGCGTCATCAGTCGTTCTTAGTGCGGCGTTGCGCGCGGCAACGCTCGACCCAACCTTCACCGAGGCACCGTCGGCGGCGAGTCCGATCGGACGCAGACGAACGGTGGGATCGATGAGGAACATCAACGGCACGACGGTGTCGAGTGACGGGTCGAACAACCCGCGGTGGTCGCGGTACACGAAGATCGAGCAGTCGCGTGCGCCGCACGGGTACGACACGCCGCCGACGGTCACGCTCTCACGCAACGTCAACGTGATCGGAGCCGTTGCGGGCTGCGAACCGCGCGCACCGTCCATTGTCGCCCACGCCATGAGGTCGGTCTGCTGAATGCTGCCGTTGCACTTCAGACCCGTCGTGTCACGCTGTCCGCGCGACGCTTGGTAGCACTGTCGTACGTACACGCCCTGACCCGCTGGAACTCCGGCGAGCGTGACGGTGACCTTCTCGCCGTCGAGCAGTGACGCCTGCTTGCTCACCGCAACGGAAACGGCGGCCGACGCGGGAACCGTACCGAAGCCGAGACCGACGACAAGGGAAGTTGCAGCGACGAGCGCGACACGACGAGCGCGACGCAACCCGAGGGAGGTGTTGGTTGTGTTCATGACGTGATGTCTTATCCGAAAGTGACGGGGATGAACACGTCTTGCGTTCGGTCGTCGGATCGCGTGTGGTCGGCGAACGCGACGATGCCGCACGATTCCCTTGTGCAATCAATGTTCGGCGACACCGCCTTGGCAAGGAGCGTGACGAAAAACACTCCGCCGTCCCCGTACGGAATCGGCAATCCGGCCGCGTAGCCGGGCGGGTTCGACGAGATCCAAATCGATTGGGGCGACGAGCCGTCGATGTTCACTCCGCCGACGCATCGGCGTCCGAGCACCTGCGGCTGATTGCACACTGCGACATAGATGCCCTTTGACACGTCGAAGCCCGAACCCCGTACCGTCACGTTTTCACCGTCGGGATTCAGTCGGGTAGTCGCACTGACGGCGAGTCGCGCTCGCGATACCGGTGCAGAAGTGCCGGGAATCGTTGAGGAATTGGCAACCGCGGTCGTTGCAGATGAGGAACGGGTTGCGACGGTCGGCGCCACCGCCGATGGATTGGCCGCTGGTTCGCTCGACTCCGGAGTCGGCGTGCTCGACGTCGTCCCGACGAGCGTCGAAGCGGAACTCGAGTCGGCGGTGAGCGTCGTGGATGGTGCAAGTGAAGCCGTCGCTGCGGAGCCGTCGGCGGCCACGGGAAGTGCGTTTTCGCCCGCCGAACACGCCGCGACGGCAAAGTACATCCATACTCCGAGCCCGATGCGCACGATCGTGCGTTGTCTGCACCGATGGCCGCGAAGCAACTTCATGCCCTTACTCTTATCACCGATGCAACGATTCTTACGACGTCTCGTTGCGCTCGGCACGGTCGCACTCGTCACGATGACGGCGGCGTGCGGTTCGAGCTCCGAACCGACTTCGTCGCCGGCGGACTCGGCTGTGCCGACGCAGCCCCCCGGAGCAGCGGAGCAAGCGCCGTTCATCATCGACTCGGCCGACGTCGCCCTCCCGGTTCTGCCTTCCCGTGCACCGGTCCTACCGGCCGAGGTCGTCGGAGCGGACGACGTGGCGGCGCGCGTCACCGACGTTTCGCGGATCATCGTGCTCAACGGTGCCATCGCCGAGATCGTCGTTGCCCTCGGCTTTGCCGACGCGATCGTCGGCCGTGACGGAACCACCGTGCTTCCCGCACTGCAGAACGTCACGAAAGTGAGCAACGGTCACGACATCACGACCGAGAGCATCCTCTCGCTCGCACCGACGCTCGTCATCGGCGACACGCGCAGCGGCCCGCCGGAATCGATCGAGCAGCTGCGCCTCGCCGGTGTGCCGGTGCTCATCACGCCCGAGGCATGGACCTTGTCGTCGATGCCGGAGCGCGTGACGCTCGTTGCCGCGGCACTCGGCGTCCCTCAATCGGGTGTCGATCTCAACGCCGCAACCGACGCATCAATCACTGCCGCCCTGCGCGGCACGCAAACGCTCCCCAGCGTGCCGCGGGTCGCATTCCTCTACGTGCGGGGAACGGCATCCGTGTACTTACTCGGAGGGAAAGGATCGGGGGCGGACGAGCTCATTGCCGCCGTCGGTGGTATCGACGTGGGCAAGGAACGCGGGCTCGGCAACTACACGCCACTGACGAGCGAAGCCCTCGTCAGTGCGAACCCCGACGTGCTGCTCGTCATGACGAACGGACTCACGTCGGTGGGTGATCTCGACGGCCTGCTCTCGTTGCCCGGCATCGCAGAAACGACGGCCGCCCTCAACCGCGCCGTCGTTGCCGTCGACGACGACCTTCTTCTGTCCTTCGGCCCGCGTACGGGAGGACTCATAGAGAAGCTGTCGGAGTCGTTCGCCGCCGTCATGG
>JBIIDI010000069.1:0-9313 GCA_044238425.1 Ilumatobacteraceae bacterium | reverse complement strand
CGACGCCCGACCGTCCGATCATTCTCAACCTGCCGGCAACCGTCGAGTGCTATTCGCCGAAGGTGTACGGCGACGTCATCGAGTGGTTCCACCGTTCGGTCCGCAACCGCGAGTCCGTCGTGCTGTCGTTGCATCCGCACAACGATCGCGGATGCGCCGTCGCCGCGGCCGAATTCGGCGTCATGGCGGGTGCCGACCGTGTCGAGGGCACGCTGTTCGGCAACGGTGAGCGCACCGGCAACGTCGACATCGTCACGCTGGCGATGAACCTCTTCGTCGACGGAGTCGACCCGGAACTCGACATCTCCGACATCGATGTGATCAAGCGCGACGTCGAGTACTGCAACCGCCTGCCGGTTCCCGAGCGGCATCCGTACGCCGGGGACCTCGTGTACACCGCATTCTCGGGCAGTCACCAGGACGCGATCAACAAGGGTCTCGCCGCACTCGGGACCGACTACGCGACGTGGGCGGTGCCCTACCTGCCGATCGATCCGGCGCATGTCGGTCGAACCTACGAGGCGGTCATCCGCGTGAACAGTCAGTCGGGCAAGGGCGGGGTTGCGTACCTCATGAAGACCGAGCACGGCATGGATCTGCCGCGCCGACTGCAGATCGAGTTTTCGCGCATCGTGCAGGGCATCGCCGAGCAGTACGGTGGCGAGGTGTCACCGACGGCGATGTGGGACACCTTCCGCGAGCGCTACCTGCCGGACACGCCGAGCCTCTCCCTCGATTCCTTCGAGTTGAGCGACGGTGACGTCGGTGCCACGCGCATCACCGCACAGTTGCGCGACGGCGATCGTCGCATCACCGTGACGGGTGCGGGCAACGGCCCGATCGACGCACTCATCGCCGCGCTGCGCGGCAACGAGTCGCTGGCGGGCGGTGTCGTCCCGGACGTGCGGGACTACGTCGAGCACTCGATGGGCGCCGGCTCGCATGCGAACGCCGTCGCGTATGTCGAGATGACGAACGGTCGCGGCGACGTGCGCTGGGGCGTCGGGGTGCACCCGAGCACCGTTGCCGCATCGCTGCGCGCCGTACTCGGTGCATTCGCCGCACTTCGTGCGGCGAGATAACAACACAGCCGCGCTCCGCTCGGCGAACGAGCGGCCTAGCTGCGCTGCGCCCTACTTTCCGGCGCTCGGCACAGGTGTCGCGTGTGTCCCCTCGACGTCGATGCGGGGCAGCACCTTCTGCAGCCAGCGCGGCAGCCACCAGTTGCGGTCGCCGAGCAGCTGCATCGTCGCCGGCACGAGGAGCATTCGCACCACGGACGCGTCGAGGAACACCGCAACGGCGAGTCCGAAGCCGAACATCTTGATGCTGCGGTTGCCGTCGAGCACGAAACTGCCGAAGACGAAGACCATGATCGCCGCTGCGGCGGTGATGACGCGCGCGGTGTGGGCGAGTCCGTCGGCGACGGCCGCTTCGTTGTCACCGTCGCGGTCGTACTCCTCCTTCACGCGCGACAGGAGGAACACCTCGTAGTCCATCGACAATCCGAAGACGATGGCGAACATCATCACCGGCAGCCACGGATCGATCGGCGCGTCGGTGCCGAGGCCGAGCAGACCGGCTCCCCAACCCCACTGGAACACGGCGACGACGCATCCGTACGCCGAACCGATCGAGAGCAGGTTCATGAGCACGGCCTTCAGCGGCACGAGCAACGAGCGGAACACGAGCATGAGCAGGATGAACGACAGCGCGAGGACCGCGCCGAAGAACGTCGGGAGTCGTGCCGCGAGGTACGCGGAAAAGTCGACGTTCACCGGCACCGTCCCCGTGACGAGAACGTCGAGCGCGGAACCTTGCGTCGCCGCGGGCAGCACGTCATCACGAAGCGCGGCGACGAGATCGGCCGCTTCCTGCGACTGCGGCGCGCTCGCCGGGAAGATGCGCCACAGCACTGCCGACGGCGAGTTCGGATCATTCGGAATCGCCGGTGTCACCTGCGCAATGCCGGGGGTGGTGGCGAGGGCCTGTGACACCTGCTCGACGACGGGGAGATCGGCGGCCGTCACGCGGGTGACGAGCGTGAGCGGTCCGTTGAATCCGGGACCGAAACCTTCGGCGAGAAGGTCGTACGCGCGACGCGTCGTCGTGTCCGTCGGGTAGTTCCCCTCGTCGGCAAAACCGAGCCGCAACCCGAGCACGGGCAGCGCGAGCAAGACGAGCACGCCGGTGCCGGCGACGAGCGATATGCCGGGGTGACGCTGCACCCAGCGGCTCCAGCGGAACGGAACGGTCTCGCGCATCGGCTTCACGCGACGCGGCGGAAGTTCGCGATGGAGGAACGGCACGTACCGCCCGACGAGCAGCACGACGACGGCGAGTGCCGCCGACCACGTGAGCTCGAAGCGCTTCAGTCCGAGACCGACGAGCGCGACGGCGACGAGCCCCGCCGCGACGATTCCCCGCACGCGGGTGCGCTCGATGCGGTCACCGGCAAAACCGAGGAATGCGGGCAGCAGCGTCACCGACGCCGCCATCGTCATGAGCACCGTCAGCGAGGCGCCGATGCCGAGTCCCGTCATGAATCCGACACCCATGAGGAGCATGCCGAGCAGGGAGATGACGACCGTCGTGCCGGCGAACAGCACGGCCCGACCCGCGGTGTTGATCGCTTCGGCGGCCGCACCGGCGCCGTCGACTCCGCGGCGCAACACCTCGCGGTAGCGCGTGACGATGAACAGCGCGTAGTCGATACCGACGCCGAGACCGATCATGATGCCGAGCGTCGTCGACAAGTCGGGCATCGTCACGAGATTCGACGCGAGAAGGATGACGAGGACGCCGGCACCGATGCCACCGAATGCCGTGCCGATGGGCAGACCCATCGCGAGGACCGATCCGAATGCGGCGATGAGGATGATGACGGCGAAGGCGAGACCGAGGATCTCCGACGACGGTGCCTCGAACTCGGCGAACACTTCACCGCCGTACTCGATCTGCACACCGTCGATGACGGGGGCGATGGCCGTCATGTCCTCGAAAATCGCGATGAACTCCTCCTGCGTCTCGATTGCGGCGTCGATGTTCACCGTGGCGAATGCGATGGTGCCGTCGCGCGAGATCTGGTTCAACGCCGCCGGATCGAACGGACTGGTGACGGCAAGGTCGTCACGCGCGTCGAGTTCGGCGAAGAACGCACTCAAGGGCTGCACGACCTCGGGACGGTTGACGCCCTCGGGAGCACGCACGACGATCGACCCGCTGCGGCCGCTCGACTCGGCTCCGAACGTCTCCGAGAGAGTGTCGATACCCCGCGCACTCTCGACGTCGGGGAGGCTGAACTGGAGCGAGAAATTCGTGCCGATCCGACCCGCTGCCCCGCCGAGAACGGCGAGAGCAACGACCCACAGAACGATGACGAGACGACGGCGTCGGTAACACGACGCTCCGAGACGAGACAGCACGAGTGCTCCTGAAGTTGGGGGGATGGTGTGCCGGGCGGGACGTCCCGCGCGACGGATCATCACGCTAGGTGACCCACTCGCCGCGGGCGTGGCACAACTAGGGTCGGGCGCATGAAAGTTCGTGTGAATTTCGACGTATGTGCCTCGACCGGAGCCTGCGCGCAGGTCGCCCCCGAGGTGTTCGAGTTGCGCAACGACGGCTACCTGTACATCCTCGCCGAGCAACCCCGACCCGAGTTGTACGACGTCGTCACGCAGGCCGCCGAGTTGTGCCCGACCGGCGCGATCATCCTCGAGGACTGACCCCCTCTTGATGTTCCGCACCCGACTTGCCGACGCATGGCGTCGGCAAGATTCCCTGCTGTGCGTCGGACTCGACCCCGATCCCGCGCGCTTCCCGGAGGGGGTTTCCCGGGACGTGCACGGCCTCGAGAGTTTCTGCCGCGAGATCGTCGATCTCACCGCCGAGTACGTGTGCGCGTTCAAACCGCAGATCGCGTACTTCGCCGCCCTCGGCGCGGAAGCCGCCCTCGAGCGGCTGTGCGCGGCCATCCGACGCGATCATCCGCACGTCGTGCTCGTTCTCGACGCCAAGCGCGGCGACATCGGCGACACGGCGCGCCGGTACGCCGTCGAGGCGTACGAGCGCTACGGCGCCGATGCCGTGACCGTGAATCCGTGGCTCGGCACCGATTCGCTCGAGCCGTTCTTCGACTACGCCGATCGGGGCACGTTCGTGCTGTGTCGCACGTCGAACCCGGGAAGCGACGAGTTCCAGGCGCGCATCGTCGACGGCGAACCGCTGTACCTGCACGTTGCACGCACCGCGACCGAATCGTGGTCGAAACGCGCGGGAGTCGGACTCGTCGTCGGTGCGACGCGACCGACGGAGCTGCGCGACGTGCGCAACGTCGTCGGCGATATGCCGCTTCTCGTACCGGGAGTCGGCGCACAGGGCGGCGATGCGACGAGCGTCGTCGTGAACGGTGCGACACCCGATGGCACGGGTCTGCTCGTCAATTCCTCACGCGCCATTCTCTACGCGGCGACCGATGACGGGTGGCGCGAAGCAGCCCGCTCGGCAGCGACGCGCACCCGCGACGAACTCAACGCCGCGCGGCGCGAGGTCACGAACCGATCGCGATGACTTCGGTGATGCCGGGCACCGCCCGCAGCGTCGCCACGACGGAGTCGGGCACCGGGCCGGCGGTGGCGATGACCATCATCGCGCTCCCCGCCCGTGGCGTCTTGCCGACGTCCATGTTGTCGATGTTCACTGCCGCGTCACCGAGGACCATGCCGACGCGACCGATCATCCCGGGTCGGTCGTCGTTGCGGGCGATGAGCATGTGGCGCGACGGTGGCACGTCGGTGAGGTGATCGTCGATGGTGACGATGCGGGCCTCGCGGCGACGACCGGTGAGACGACCGGCGATGTTGTGCTTCTCGGTGCGCAGGGTGATGAGGTTGATGTAGTCCTGGTGCTCTGCGTCCTCGCGGCGCGCATCGCGCACGTCGATGTTGCGCGCCTGGGCCAGCGACGGCGCGTTCACGTACGTGACGCTCTCCCCGGTGAGACGCGACAGGAACCCTTTCATCGCCGACAGCGTGAGGATGCGCGTGTCGTAGGCCGCGATCTCGCCGGACGCCTCGACTTCGAGCCACGCGGGCGCACCACCGACGACGTCGGCGAACAGCACACCGAGGCGCTCGGCGAGCGGCAGGAAGGGACGCAGCGTCTCGTTCGCCTCGGACGCGTCGACGTTCACCGCGTACGGGACGAAGTCACCGGCGAGAGCGAGTTGCACCATGTCGGCGATCGATTCGCCGGCCTTGTCCTGCGCTTCGCGCGTGCTCGCACCGAGGTGCGGTGTGACGACGACGTTCGGCAGCGCGAACAGCGGCGACTCGGTGATCGGCTCCTTGGCGAAGACGTCGAGTGCGGCACCGGCAACGATGCCGTCGCGCAACGCCTCGGCGAGATCCGCCTCGGCGATGATGCCGCCGCGGGCGACGTTGATGAGGCGCAAGCTCGGCTTCGCCTTCAGCAGCATGTCGCGGTTGATGAGACCGGTCGTTTCCTTGTTCTTCGGCAGGTGCACCGTGAGGAAGTCGCTCGTCGCGACGAGTTGCTCGAGCGTGAGCAACTCGACGTTCAACTGACGGGCGCGTTCCGGCGAGATGTACGGGTCGTAGCCGACGAGCCGCATGCCGAACCCGAGGGCGCGCTGTGCGACGAGCTTGCCGATCCGACCGAGGCCGACGATGCCGAGCGTCTTGCCGGCGAGTTCGACACCCTCCCACTTCGAGCGCTCCCAGCGCCCGGCGACGAGCGCGGCGTGGGCCTGCGGCACGTTGCGGGCCATCGCCAGGAGCAGTGCCATCGTGTGCTCGGCGGCCGACACGACGTTCGACTCGGGAGCGTTGGCAACCATGATTCCCGCACGGGTGGCCGCCTCGACGTCGACGTTGTCGAGACCGACACCGGCGCGACCGACGACGACGAGGTCCTTCGCATCGACGAGTACGTCCGCGGTGACGTTCGTTGCGCTGCGCACGATGAGCGCGTTCGCGCCGACGAGTGCACGACGCAGGTCGTCACCGTTGAGTCCGAGTTGCACGTCGACGACGTGACCCGCGGTGCGCAGGCGATCGAGGCCGGAATCGGCGATTTCTTCGGTGACGAGGATGCGTGCCATCACTTCCATCGTGGCTGATGCGGGGCCCAACGCCAACCATCGGAGCGACGAAAGCGGTGTCACCGAGCCCGGTGATGCAACGACACCGTTATCGTGATGGGCGTCGTTGACATTTCGTACACGATTCGTACACGCTGCGCGAAGGACTGCCCCGATTCCATGAGCCACCCGTTCCTCTCACCCGAATGGATCGATGCGATGCGCGATTTGCGGGCCCGGCATTCCGCGATCGATCCCGTGGTCGCGGTGGTCGTGCGCTGCAACCTCGTCGTCACCGACGTACCGTTCGGCGAAGGGACGGTGCACAGCCATCTCGACACGTCGACGGGTGCGGTCGTCATGGAGCTCGGCCACCTCGACGCGCCCGACGTCACGGTGACGACCGACTACGCGACCGCACGCACGCTGTTCATCGAGCGCGATCCGCAGAAGGCCATGGAGGCGCTGTTCCAGGGACGGGTTCGCGTCGAGGGCGAAGTGATCAAACTCATGGCGCTGCAAACGATGACGCCGCCGCCCGGCGCCGAGTCGATCGCCGACGAGATCCGCGGCCTCACGAACTGACGCGACGGGGCGTCGAGCGCACGTCGCCGGCGAACAAGCCGGCGAACACGCACGCACCGGCGGCAACGACGAACGAGACGGAAAAGCTCTCGAGCACGCCTCGCGAGAGGAAACTCTCGTGCACGCTGATCATCACCGCGGCACCGAGCAGAGCCCCCATCTGCGTCATCAACTGGGTGAGCGCACTGACGACGCCGAGCTGCTCCTCGGGAACGGAGTTCGCCACCACGGCCGACAGCGCGGGCGCCGACACACCGAGCCCGACGCCGGACAGTGCGAGCGCAACCACGATGATCCACACCGGTGTGCGCACCTCGACGACGGAGAGCAGCACCATCGACGTGAACACCGTCATCGATCCGGCCATGCCGGCGAGTCGCTCACCCGTGCGCATGGTGATGCGCGACGCACCCGCCGCGAACAGCGCAAAAGCGAGGGGCCTGGCGATGATCACCCAACCCACTTCGGCGACGGTCATCCCGCGACCGTCCTGCAGCATTTGCGGGGCGACCATGAAACCGCCCATGTACGCGAAGTTGGCCAACGACTTGCTGAGCACCGCTGCACTCACGTTCGAGTTGCGCCAGAGAGCGGGCGGAACCATCGGTTCGGCAACGCGTCGCTCGACGCGCACGAACTCGACGAGCGCCGCCACTCCCGCGATCGCCACGGCGATGGTGAGACCCGAGCCCCATCCCCACGTGTCGCCGCGGTTGATGACGAGGAGCAGGAGCACCGACGCCACTCCGAGCGTCACCGCACCACGAACGTCGAAGCGAACCCCCTCACGGCGTTGCGTGTCGCCGAGCAACCACCAGGCGAGCAGCGCACCGAGCACCGACAGCGGTGCCTGAACGAGGAAGATCACGCGCCAGCCGAGCCACTCGACGAGCGGCACACCGGCAACGACGCCGATGACCGGCGCACCCGACGTCGTGAAGCTCCACCAGCCGAGCGGCCGCACACGCTCGTGGGGCGCAAACATCCGGTTGACGAATGCCATCGCCGCCGGACCCGTCGCCGAACCGGCGGCGGCGGCGAGCGTGCGCGACGCGATGAGGATCGCGGCGTTCGGTGCGAGACCGGCAACGAGTGACATCACACCCGCCACGAACAGTCCGCCGACGAAGATCCGCTTGTGACCGATGAGGTCACCGAGCTTGCCGAAGGCCGGACCGACGACCCCGAAGGCGAGCATCGGACCGGTGATCGCCCAACTCACGACGCCGACACTGGTGTCGAGCTCGCGTGCCAGCGACGGCAACGACACGACGAGCAGGGTGATCGTCACGCTCACCGTGAAGGTGCCGGCGAGCAGCACGAGGAAAGTCGCCCGCCGCCGTGACGCCGATGCGCGCTGGATGAGTCGTTCCCGCACCGACTCGCGCCACGTCGGCTCGGCGACCTCGTTGATTCCGGGTGTCACGGGAAGACCACGTCGATGGCGGATCCCTTCGGCACGAGATCGCCGGTGTTCACCGCCGAACCGGCGAGAGTCGCCGAGCGAATCTTGCCCGTCGAGCGACCGGTCGTCGTACCGATGATGAGTCCTGCCTCGTTCAGCACGCGCTCGGCGTCGAGGACGCCGAGGCCGACGATGCGCGGCAGGGCGACGAGTTCGGGGCCCTTCGACACGCCGTACGTCACCGTGGCACCGCGCTCGAACTGCGCACCGGCCGGCGGATCGGTGACCGCAACGGCACCGACGGGAACGCTCGACGAGAACACGTCCTCACCGCGCGTCGCGACGACCTCGAGACTCGCAAAGATTGCGAGCGCATCGGCCTCGGTGCGTGACACGAGATCGGGCATCGTGCGAATGGCGGGTCCGCTCGACACGTTGATCTGCACGACCGTTCCCTTGAGTACTTCGCGACCCGCGGTCAGGGACGGTTGCTCGGTGACGATCCACGACACGACGACACCGGCCGCGACGCTGTCGCTCGGTTCGTCGACTTGGGCGACGACGAGCCCGGCGTCGCGCAGCGCCGCGATCGCGTCGTCGCGCGACAGCCCGCCCACCTCGGGCAGCACGGCAAGTCGCGGTCCGGCGGACACGACGAGCACGAACTCCGCACCCGAGCGCACGTCGGCACCGACCGGCGGAATCGTGCGGATGACGCGACCCGCCTCGACGTTGTCGGAGCGTTCGGCTTGCACGACGACGCGCCAGCCGAACTGTGAAATCGCATTGCGCGCCTCGCCTTCGGCGAGCGCGACGAGGTCGGGTACGGCGTGCACCGGGCGCAGAACGACACGAGCGACACCGACGATTGCCACCACTGCGACGATGCACGTCGCGATGACGAGCCGGCGACGTCGTCGCGAACGCGGCGACGCTTCCGACACGCTCGCATCGGCGACGGTTGCCACGTCGAGCGACGACGGGGCTGCCTCGACAGCGGCATTGACACCGGCATCGTCACCGGCATCGTAAGCGGCGGCGGGGCGCGGGATCGGCGACGTGATGCCCTGCATCTGGCGGGTGACGACGTCACGAAAACGTACGGTGACGACGCCCTCGACGGGCTCGGGTGCGGGCACCTTCGCCGCAACCGCTGCGAGTGCACGACCGAAATCGAGTGCGGTCGAGCGATCCGCGGGTTCGGGACGTGCGGCGCGCTC
>JBIIDI010000172.1:0-2567 GCA_044238425.1 Ilumatobacteraceae bacterium | reverse complement strand
CAACTTCTTCAGGAACTCGGCGTAGCCGTCGAGGTCGGCGGGCCCGAAGTACATCTTCAGGTTGCCGATCATGTGGAAAAGCACGAAGCCCATGAGGCCGATGCCGGTGATGGCCATGACGTATTTCTTGCCGACGGCCGTCGAGTAGAGGTCGACGAGGAACGGGCGGCGACGGCGCGTGGCCGTGGCCGTGCCCGTCACCGGCTGGCGCGGTGAGGTGAGGAGGTCAGTCATAGTGCGTCTGACACGCTAGTTCTGGCGGATCGCGAGGGGGCAACCGAAGCACAGTTGTTTGCCACACATGGGCTGTGCGACGGGCGTGCCACTACTGCGGTCTGCCACTCGTGCGCAGAATCGGGGCAATACGCACGAGAGCGACGAAAGTCCCTACACTCGTGCGGACACATTCACCCGGGGTTTCAGCCGTTGGGCTGGCCCCATACCCATGCAAGGACACGAACCATCGTGAGCGTACTTTTCGCAGCAGAAGGCGGCTGGCAGGACTTCACCCTGAAAGGTGGTGAATGGTTGGTACTCGCCCTTTCGGGCGCCGCGTCACTCTTGGCCCTCGCCGTGGGCTTCTTCCTCGTGCGCTCGGTCATGAGCCAGGACGAGGGAACCCCGAAGATGCAGGAGATCGCGCAGGCGATCCAGGAGGGCGCCTGGGCCTACCTGAAGCGCCAGTTCCGCACGATCGGCTTCATTCTCATCCCGGTGTCGATCATCGTGTTCCTCACATCGGTCGCCATCGTCAAGCCCAACGGTGAGGAAGCGCTGAGCTTCGTCTCGTCGGGCATCTTCCGCACGATCGCCTTCCTTCTCGGCTGCGTGGCGTCGGGTCTCACCGGGTACATCGGCATGACCCTTGCGACCCGTGGCAACGTGCGCACGGCAGCGGCCGCACGCCGCGGCTCGATGCAGGAAGCCCTCCAGGTCGCCTTCCGCACCGGTGGTGTCGCCGGCATGTTCACGGTCGGTCTCGGACTCCTCGGCGCAACCGTCATCATCGCACTGTTCCAAAACACCTCGTCGGCGATGCTCGTCGGCTTCGGGTTCGGTGGGTCGCTGCTCGCCTTGTTCCTCCGCGTCGGCGGCGGAATCTTCACGAAGGCGGCCGACGTCGGCGCCGACCTCGTCGGCAAGGTCGAAGCCGGCATCCCCGAAGACGACCCGCGCAACCCGGCCGTCATCGCCGACAACGTCGGCGACAACGTCGGCGACTGCGCCGGAATGGCTGCCGACTTGTTCGAGAGCTACGAAGTCACCCTCGTTGCGTCGATCATCCTCGGCGTCGCGGCGTTCAACTCCGTCGGCCTCAACCCCGCACTCGGACTCGTGTTCCCGCTCGCCGCACGCGCCATCGGCGTCGTTGCGTCGATCGCCGGCGTGTTCGCCGTGCGCGCCAAGCCCGGTGAAATGAACGCACTGAAGCCGATCAACCGCGGCTTCCTCGTTGCCGGAATCATCACCGTCATCGGAACGTTGATTCTCTCGCTCTACTACATCGGCAACCCGGCCAAGGGTTCGGTCGGATACAACGGCGCCGAAATCGCCGTCTCCGGTCTCGGCTGGCGCGTCTTCGGTGCGGTGCTCGTCGGTCTCGTTCTCGCGCAGGCACTCAGCCGTCTCACCGAGTACTTCACCGGCACCGAGTACGGCCCGGTGAAGGAAATCGCCGAGTCGTCGGAAACCGGCCCGGCCACCGTCGTTCTCTCGGGAACTGCGGCGGGACTCGAGTCGTCGGTGTACGCGATCATCTTCATCGCCATCAGCCTCGGTGCCACCTTGGTGCTCGGTGGCGGCAACATCCTGCTCTCGCTGTACCTCGTCGCTCTGTGCGGCATGGGAATGCTCGCCACGACGGGTGTCATCGTCTCCGAGGACACCTTCGGTCCGGTCGCCGACAATGCCGCCGGAATCGCCGAAATGGCCGGCGAATTCGAGGGTGAGCCGCGCAAGATCATGGTCGGTCTCGACGCCGTCGGCAACACGACGAAGGCCGTGACGAAGGGCTTTGCAATCGGTTCGGCGGTCATCGCCGCCGTGGCGCTGTTCGCCTCGTACATTGAAACCATCGCCGGTGAGCTGAAGCTCGAGGCGAAGGGTGACGACATCTTCAAGGCGATCGAAACGCAGATCAACGTTGCCGACGTGAAGACCTTCATCGGTCTGCTCATCGGCGGCTCGGTCGCCTTCATGTTCTCCGCCCTCGCCATCCGCGCCGTCGGTCGCACCGCCGGCGTCGTCGTGCAGGAAGTGCGCAAGCAGTTCGCCGACGGCAAGATCATGGCGGGAACGAAGAAGCCCGACTACGGCCCGGTCATCGACATCTGCACGGCGGCTTCGCTGCGCGAGTTGACGACGCCCGCACTGCTCGCGGTGCTCACGCCCGTCATCATCGGCTTCGGCATCAACTACTTCGCACTCGGTGCGTTCCTCGCGGCGATCATCCTCACCGGTCAGCTCATGGCCAACTACCTGAGCAACGCCGGTGGCGCATGGGACAACTCGAAGAAGTACATCGAGGACGGACACCACGGCGGCAAGGGCTCCGATGCCCACAAGGC
>JBIIDI010000068.1:0-9359 GCA_044238425.1 Ilumatobacteraceae bacterium | reverse complement strand
CGCGCGTGCTCGAGTCGCTGCGCCAGCCGCTCGAAGAAGGTGTCGTGCACATTGCGCGCGCCAAGGCGACGGTGACGATGCCGGCGCGGTTCCTGCTCGTTGCGGCGACGAATCCCTGCCCGTGCGGTGCGGGTCGACCGGGTCGCTGCGTGTGCGACGATGCCGCGCGACTGCGCTACCTGCGCCGGTTCTCCGGACCCCTGCTCGATCGCTTCGACATTCGCGTGCTCGTCGCGCCGACGGCGGCACACGAGTTGCTCGCCGAGTCCGGAGTCGAATCGAGTGCCGACATTGCGGTTCGGGTGGCACGTGTGCGCACGGCAGCGGCGGCCCTGCGCGGTGCGCACAACGCTCGTCTCGGTGGCAACGAACTCGCCACGTTCGCACCGTTGTCCGCCGCCGCGCGCGACACGTTGCGTGCGCAGCTCGAGGCGGGGAAGTTGAGCGGACGGGGACTGCACCGTGTTCATCGCGTCGCACTCACGCTCGCCGATCTCGCCGCGCCCGACGACGCAGCCGTACGTCGGCTCGATACCGCGCACGTGCACGCCGCGCTCGGACTGCGCGCCGACATCGACCCGCTTCTCGACGGTGTGATGCGATGACCGAACACGTCGTTCCGACCGCGCGTCAGTGTCTTGCGGCGGCACTTGCCGCGCTGCCCGGCATGGGGCCGCGCCGGTTGCGTGCACTGCTCGGCGTGATGTCGCCGGAGCGCGCATGGGACGCCATGCGGGGTATCGATGCGCTGCCCGCGCATCTCGTCGATCGATTCGAGCGTGCGGGTGTGCTCGCATCGTGGCGCGCGCATGCCACCGACGAACTCATCGCCGACGTGCGCCGACGCGTCGCGATGAACGCGATGCGCGTCGTCGTTCTCGCACACGGTGGAGACAGTGGTGGCGGTGGTGACGATCGCATCGACGATGTGCGGAACTACGACGGCTATCCGCCCGTGCTTGCCGCGGATCCCGAGGCACCGGCGGTGCTCTTCGTGCGTGGTTCGCTCGACGTGTTGCGCCACAGGCGGGTGGCGATCGTCGGCACGCGGGCGGCGACGGCGTCCGGTCGCCGCTTTGCGCGCGAGCTCGGTCGGGATCTTGCGCAGCATGGCGTGGCGGTGGTGTCGGGGCTCGCTCGCGGCATCGACGTTGCGGCTCACCGCGGCGCACTCGACGCACATGATGATGCAGCCGGTGACGTCGACGTTGACGACCGCGAGCGTGTCGGTCCCGTCGGGGTCGTCGCCAGCGGTCTCGACCGGCCGTATCCGCGCGAGCACGTCGACGCGTGGCACGACGTGGCACGACGCGGCGTGTTGATCTGCGAATCGCCGCCCGGAACGTCGGCCGACGCGTTTCGTTTCCCGTTGCGCAACCGGATCATCGCCGCGCTGAGCGAAATCCTCGTCGTCGTCGAGTCGCGGGCCACGGGTGGCTCGATGCTCACCGTCGATCACGCGTTGCGGCGGGGCATTCCCGTCATGGCGGTGCCCGGATCCCCGGGGCAAGCAACGAGCGAGGGAACGAATGCGTTGCTCGCCGAGGGCTGCGCACCGGTGCGCGATGCGCGTGACGTTCTCGAAGTTCTCGGTCTCGACCATCGCCGCCACCTCGCCCGCGATGCTCGGCCGCGCCCCGACCCGCACGATCGAGTCGTGCTCGATGCACTGGCTGTCTCGCCGCTCAGCCTCGGCGAGATCGTTGCACGTATCCAACGACCCGTTCACGACGTCGCGGTGTCGCTCGGTCGGTTGTCGGCGCACGGCTGGGTGGTCGAGCACGCGGGATGGTGGGAGAGCGTCCACGTGACGCCGACGTTCGACCGGGTGGGGCGATGACGACGAACTACCGTGATGAACGTGGCGCGCGACGGGTGGCGAATCGACGATTTCGCGCGCTCGCTCACCGCGAGTGCGCAGAACACGGTCGATGCCTACCGGCGCGACGTCGAGCAGTTCCGCGAGTGGATGGAGCGCCAGTCGGTGCGCGATGCCGGCAAGGTGACGAAGGATCACGTCCGGTCGTACATCTCGTTCCTCACGACGTTGCGTCGGGCCAGGCGCAGCATCTCGCGCAAGCGCGCGGCCCTCGCCCGCTACTACGGCTGGCTCGTGCGCAACGGTCACGTGAAGGTCGATCCGACCGTGGGGGTGAAGGCGCCGTCCGACAAGGGTCGCCTGCCGACCGTGCTCACGGGCGACCAGTTGCGGGCACTGCTCGAGTCGCGTCCCGAGGGACATGCGCCGTGGCGCATCTCGCGCGACGACGCGGTCATCGAGCTGTTGTACGGCAGCGGTCTGCGTGTCGCCGAGTTGTGTTCGCTCAACCTCGACTCCCTCGACGTGCGCAAGCGCTGCGTGCGCGTCATGGGCAAGGGCTCCAAGGAACGCATCGTGCCGGTGAGCGATCCGACGCTGGCCGCCGTGAAGGCGTGGCGCGCCGTGCGCAGCGAGCTCATCGGCGACGACAACGGCGATACCAAGGCCGGCACCAAGACCGACATCGAAGCGCTGTTCCTCAACCAGCGGGGTCGGCGTCTCGGTTCGCGCGACGTACGCCGCATCCTCGACGATCGGTCGCTTGCACCCACGCATCCGCACGCACTTCGGCACACCTTCGCCACGCACCTGCTCGACAACGGAGCCGACCTGCGCGTGGTGCAGGAGTTGCTCGGGCACGGCAACGTCGCCACCACGCAGCGCTACACCCACGTGAGCAAGGAACGACTGCGCTCCGCGTACCGCGCGTCGCACCCTCGGGCATGAATCCGCGTCCCGTTCGTTTCACCGTTGCCGAGGCGTGGCAGGCGTGGGTGACGGCGCGCGACCTTGCCGCGCGCGAATGGCTGCTCGTTCACTACGCATCGCTCATCAAGTACGTCGCCGGTCGTCTCGCCGCGGGCTTGCCGCGGCGTGTCGACACGAACGACCTCGTGAGTGCCGGCATGTTCGGTCTCATCGATGCGATCGAGCGCTTCGATCCGGCCAACGGCGCGAAATTCGAAACGTACGCCGTGCCGCGCATTCGCGGTGCGATTCTCGACAGTCTCCGCTCGCTCGACTGGGTGCCGCGCACCGTGCGCACCCGTTCGCGGCGCATCCAGGACGCCATCACCGAGCTCGAGAACGAGCACGGCCGCGCACCGACCGACGCCGAGATCGCGTCGCGACTCGAGATCGACGTCGACGAACTCGGCACGTGGTTGTCCGACGTCGCGGCTGCATCGGTGGGTCCGCTCGACCACGTCACCGTCGACGCACAGCCGGCCGCCGACGACCGCGATTTCCATCGCGCAACGACACCGCACGTCGCCGTCGAGGCGAGCGAGATGCGCGCCACGATGCGACGGGCGATCAAGTCGCTGCCCGACAAGGAACGGCGCGTGCTCCTCATGTATTACGAGGACAACCTCACCCTCGCCCAGATCGGCGAGGTGCTCGACGTTACCGAAAGCCGCGTTTCGCAAATTCATGCCAAGGCCGTGTTGCAGATGCGCGCGAAGATGGCGGCCGCCGACTACCGCTGATGGGCGTCGCCGTCGCCGCGGCCGCGCTGTGTCTCGCGATGCCGGCGCATCTCGAGGTCGTCGCCGGCTTCGACGATCCGTGCCGGTTCTGCGCCGGATCGCGCAGTGTCGTCGTGGCGACGCGCAGCGACGCGGTCGTGCCCGCGCCGGTGACGGGCACCGTCACGTACGTCGGTACGGTCGGGGGAGCACCGTGGATCGTCGTGCGCAGCGCCGAGTTTCCGGCCGTGCGGGTAACGCTCGGGGGAGTGCGTGCGCCGGACGTCGCGGCGGGCGATGCGGTCGTCATCGGCGAGCCGATCGGGACGACCTCGACGCGTCTCGTCGTCACCCTGCGCGATGCCGACACGTACCGGGACCCGGTCGCGTGGATCGGTGGCGCAGTGCGTTCGTCGGCCGCCGGGCGTCCGCGTTCGGTGGCGGCGCTCGTGGGGCAGCGACCGCGCCCCGATAGCGTGGGCGCTTCCATACATCACTGTGCGGTTCCCACCTCGTGGTCGCTTCGGCGCGCGGAACCGTAACGACAACCACGAAGGAGCAACACCATGGCAATTGTGACGATGCGTCAGATGCTGGAAGCAGGCGTCCACTTCGGACACCAGACCCAGCGTTGGAACCCCCGCATGAAGCGCTTCATCTTCGGTGAGCGCAACGGCATCTACATCATCGATCTCGAGCAGACGCTCCATCGCGTCGAAACGGCGTACGGCTTCGTCCGCCAACTCGTCGCCGGTGGCGGCACCGTGCTGTTCGTCGGCACGAAGAAGCAGGCGCAGGACCCCATTCGCAACTACGCCGAGCGTTGCGGCATGCCGTACATCAACCAGCGTTGGCTCGGTGGAATGCTCACGAACTTCGACACCATTTCCAAGCGTGTCCAGAAGATGATCGAGCTCGAGCGACTCAGCAACTCGAGCGACTGGGCGAACATCCCGAAGAAGGAAGCCCTGCTCCTGTCGCGCGAGCTCGAGAAGCTGCAGCGCAACCTGTCGGGCATTCGTGGAATGTCGCGCCGTCCCGACGCCATCTTCGTGCTCGATACGCAGACCGAGCACCTCGCCGTCACCGAGGCGAACAAGCTCGGCATCCCCGTCGTCGCCGTCGTCGACACGAACGTCAATCCCGACCTCATCCAGTACCCGATTCCGGGCAACGACGATGCGATCCGCGCGAACGAGTTGATGACCCGCGTCATCACCGAAGCGGTCGTCGAAGGTCGTTTCATCGCCGAGAAGGCGGGCGGTCAGGTGCAGAACCCGGCCACCGCAACCGTCGACAACGCCGTGTTCGCCGCCGAGCAGGAGCGTGCGCGTCGCGAAGCCGCCGCGCAGCAGGCCGAGCGCGATGCACGCATCGCCGGACAGGGGAACTGATTCGTCATGGCGGTGAACGCAAAGGACGTACAGGCACTGCGCCAGGCAACGGGCGCTGGAATGATGGATTGCAAGAAGGCTCTCGAGGAATCGGGTGGCGACTACGAAGCGGCGAAGAAGTGGCTGCGTGAAAAGGGTCTTGCCGCCAGCGCGAAGCGCGCCGAGCGCGAGAGCAACCAGGGTGTCGTCGCATTGTCGATCGACTGCCCGAAGGCGGCGATCGTCAAGCTGAAGTGCGAGACCGACTTCGTCGCATCGAGCGAGTCGTTCATCGCCGAGGCACAGGCGCTCGCCGATCTCGTCCGCGAAAAGGGCGAGGCTGCCGTTGCCGAGCGTTCGAAGCAACTCGACGACCTGAAGATCCTCCTCAAGGAGAACATCGATCTCGGTGAGGTCGTTCGTTTCGAGGCCGCCGCGGGCAACACCATGGACTCCTACATTCACGTCCAGGGCGGCCGCGGCGTCAACGTCGTCGTCGTCGAGATGAACGGTGCGAGCGAGGAGTTGGCGCACGACATCGCCGTGCACATCGCCTTCGCCCGACCCACGTACCTCACCCGCGAGGAAGTGCCGGCCGACGTCATCGCCACCGAGCGCGCCACTCTCGAGACCGCGACGCGCAACGAGGGCAAGCCCGAAGCCGCGATCGCAAAGATCGTCGAGGGTCGACTCAACGGCTTTTTCAAGGAGATCGTTCTCCTCGAGCAGCCGTATGCCAAGGACGACAAGAAGTCGGTGAAGGACGTCATCGGCAAGGCGTCGATCGTTCGCTACGCACAAGTCTTCATCGGCTAGTTCCGCCCCCACCCGGGCGGTCGGGTACTCTCGTGAGTCGCATGACCTCGGCGTCCCCGGCCACGAAAGCACCCCGCTGGCGGCGGATCGTTCTCAAGTTGTCCGGTGAGGCTCTCGCCGAGAAGTCCGGTTTCGGACTCGACACCGAGACGCTCCATCAGGTGGCGAGCGAACTGCACGAAGCCCGCCAGGAATTCGGCGTCGACATCGCGATCGTCGTCGGCGGCGGCAACTTCTGGCGCGGATTGAAGGGCACCGGCCGGGGCATGGACCAGGCCCAGGCCGACTACATGGGAATGATCGCCACCGTCATGAACGGTCTCGCACTGCAGGACGCCCTCGAGCGCGTCGGTCAGACGTCGCGCGTGATGACTGCCGTCGAGATGCCGAAGGTTGCCGAGCCGTACATCCGTCGTCGTTGCGAACGACACCTCGAGAAGGGTCGTATCGTCATCCTCGCCGGTGGCACGGGCAACCCCTTCTTCACCACCGACACCGCCGCTGCGTTGCGTGCCGCCGAAATCTCCGCCGAAGCGATCCTGAAGGGAACGCACTCCGGCATCGACGGCATCTACACCGCCGATCCGAAGACCGACAAGAACGCAACGCGTTACGCGAAGCTCACGCATCTCGAAGTCATCAACAAGGGACTCAAGGTGATGGACTCCACGGCGATCACGTTCTGCATGGACAACAAACTCCCGATCGTCGTGTTCAACCTGTTGCAGCGCGGCAACGTCAAGGCGCTCCTCGCCGGTGACGAGATCGGTACGCTGGTTTCGTGATCGACGAGACGCTTCTTGACGCGCTCGACAAGATGCACAAAGCCATCGAGCACGTGCAGGGCCAGTTCACCGGCGTGCGCACGGGGCGGGCCAACGCCGGACTCGTCGAAAAGCTGATGGTCGATTACTACGGTGCACCGGTTCCGCTGCAGCAGCTCGCGTCCTTCCAGGTTCCCGAGGCCCGCATGCTCGTCGTGAAGCCCCACGATCGTGGCGCCATCGGCGCGATCGAGAAGGCGTTGTCGGCGAGCGACCTCGGTATCACCCCGACGAACGACGGTGCGGTCATCCGCCTGAGCTTCCCGATGCTCACCGAGGAACGTCGCAAGGAATACGTGAAGGTCGTGAAGTCGATGGCCGAGGATGCCCGCGTTTCGGTGCGCAACATCCGTCGCGACGCGCGCAAGGCGCTCGAGACCGCGGAGAAGGACGGCGACATCTCGAAGGACGATCTCGAGCGCGCCGAAAAGGAACTCGACAAGATGACCCAGGACAGCGTCGACGCCATCGACAAGGCGTTCGAGCGCAAAGAACACGAACTCATGGAGGTGTAGCGATGCCCAGCGATCGCAACGACGAGTACGACGACGCGACGACGGGCGAGGTGCGCCGCGACGACACCCTCGACTTCGGCGACGAGTTCGGTGTGGTGAAGTTCGCCGACGGCGACGACACCGGCCCCGCGATCACCATCTCCGACGGCGACACCGAGCGATTGCCGCACTGGTCCGATGCGCCGACGGGAGAGGTGCCGCGCTCGCTGCAGTCCGAGTCGTCGACCCGCGACGACAGTCGTCCCGCGCAGCGTCCGCGGGTCGATCTCACCGGCGGAGCGCGTCGCCAGCCCGTCGTCACCACACCACCGCCCGTCAGTCGTCAGTCGCCGACGGGTCGCATCGTCATCGGCAGCGATCCGACGGGCGAGACCGAACGCCGCAGCCGCGAAGCGCGCGCTGCTTCCCGCGAGCGCACCGATGGCCAGAGCCGCCCGACCGCCCGCGGTGATGTGTCACGCGATGTGTCGCGCGAAGTGCCGCGCACTGCCCAGCGACCGGCGCCGGTGCGCCGTGCCCGACCGACGCGCAGCGACTCGGGTACGCAACCGAGGCCCGCGCCGCGCAGTTCGTCGCGAGACATGAACGCCGCCGTCCTCGTCGGTGGCGTGCTTGCCGTGCTGTTCATCGCCGCGATCTTCGTCGGTCCGCCGCTCGTCATGGCGCTCATCGTCGTCGTGCTCGCCGTCGCCGCCCTCGAGTTCTTCACCCATGTGTCGTCGCGCAGCCTCACGCCGCCGCTGGCCATTGCGGTCGTTGCATGCGTCGCGGCGCCGCTGGCGGCCTACTGGGTGGCGCATCTTGCGGTACCGCTCGTCATCACGTTCACTCTCATCGCCGGTTCGATCACCCTGCTCGGTGCACGAGACGGTGATGCAAACCCGATCGCCAACCTCGGCGTGCTCCTTCTCGGCGTCGTGTACGTCGGGGTGCTCGGGTCGTACGCCGCGCTCATCGTGCGGATGTCCACTCTGACGCCCGCGCTGCCGAACATCGGTACCGACACGCTGTTCCTCGCCGTCGTCGCGGTTGCCGTGAACGACATCGCGGCGTACTTCGTCGGCTCGGCGATCGGTCGCACGCCGCTCAGCGAGCGGATCAGCCCGAACAAGACCGTCGAGGGTCTCATCGGCGGAACGATCGGCACGTTCGTCGTCGTCGTGCTCGTCGGATTGAACAGCAGCACGTGGAACGGCATCGGCGAGCAGCTCCTGTTCGCCCTCGTCGTCGCGGTGATGGCGCCTCTCGGCGATCTCACCGAGTCGATGATCAAGCGCAATCTCGACGTGAAGGACTTCGGCACCCTGCTGAAGGGCCACGGGGGAGTGCTCGACCGCTTCGACGGTCTGCTCTTCGTGCTGCCGTCGGTGTACTACCTCACCGTCGTGCTCGCACCCTGGTCGTCGTAGTCCCGCAGCGGGCGTCATGAAACTCGCCATCGCCGGATCGACGGGGTCGATCGGTACGCAGGCGCTCGAGGTGCTCGCCGCCGATCCGGGTCGCTATGACGTCGTCGCGCTCGCCGCGGCGCGCAACGCGGCGTTGATCATCGAGCAAGCACGTGCACATCGCCCGAAGGTCGTTGCCGTCACCGACGAGGAGGCCCGCCGCGAGGTCGCCGCTGCCTTGCCCGGTGTCACCGTCGTTGCCGACCTTGCCGATGTCGTTGCCGACGCCGACGTCGTTCTCAATGCCGTCGTCGGTTTCGCAGGTCTGCCCGTCACCGTCGAAACGCTGCGCCGCGGCAAGCGCCTCGCGTTGGCGAACAAGGAGAGTCTCATCGCTGCGGGTCCGGTCGTCGAGCCGTTGCGCGCCGTACCCGGGGCGCACATCGTGCCCGTCGACAGCGAACACTGCGCGTTGCACCAGTGCCTGCGTTCGTCCGACGATGCCCTGCGTGAAGTATCGGTGCTCCAGTTGACGGCGAGCGGTGGTCCGTTCCGCGGGCGCACCGCCGACGAGTTGCGCAACGTCGACGTGTCGATGGCACTCGCTCATCCGACGTGGTCGATGGGGCCGAAGATCACCGTCGATTCGTCGACGCTCATGAACAAGGGCCTCGAGGTCATCGAGGCCCACGTGCTGTTCGGCATCCCGCTCGACCGCATCGACGTCGTCGTGCACCCGCAATCGGTCGTTCATTCGATGGTCACCTTCACCGACGGTGCGACGATCGCGCAGTTGTCGATGCCCGACATGCGACTGCCCATTGCGTACGCACTCGGGTACCCGCACCGGGCAACCGTGCCGTTCGGGCGCATCGATTGGACGACGCTGTCACGACTCGACTTCGAGGCGCCCGATCGGGCGACGTTCCGTTGTCT
>JBIIDI010000171.1:0-2585 GCA_044238425.1 Ilumatobacteraceae bacterium | reverse complement strand
CATGCCGATGCGCTGAATACGTTCGGCCCGGTCGACAACTTCCGGCGCAAGAACGACGTCCTCAACGAGTGGTGCGCAAAGGTCGGTCGCGATCCCAAGGCCATCGAGCGCACGGTGGCGATCGAGCCGAAGGACCTCGTCGACGCCGAGGGTTACGCGGCCGCGGGTGCCGACCACCTCATCGTCATGCTCAGCGCACCGTTCGATCTCGATCCCGTCGCCCGGTTCATCGCCGAACGCCGCTGACCCGCTGCGCGGCACCGACGACCGGACAAAAAGAGAACCGCCGGCCCGCGCCACTTTCGTGGCACGAACCGGCGGTTCGTACTGCTAGTCGTGCTCGATCAGAGCGACGCGACGTCGACCGACGGCGGCAGGATGACCGCGTCGATGACGTGGATGACGCCGTTCGAGGCCTCGACGTCCGCGAGGACGACGTTGGCGCCGTTGACGGTGACACCGGTGTCGGTGGCGAGGGTGATGTTCGAGCCCTCGACCGTGGCGACATCGCCGGCGACGACGTCAGTCGAGTACACGGCACCCGAAACGACGTGGTAGGTGAGGATCGACTTCAGAACCTCGACGTTCTCCGGGAGGAGAAGCTTCTCGAGGAGACCTGCGGGCAGTGCGGCGAACGCATCGTCGTTCGGTGCGAACACCGTGAACGGGCCTTCACCCTGGAGCGTCTCGACGAGACCGGCGGCCTCGAGGGCGGCGACGAGGGTGCTGAAGCCCTCGGTCGTGCTGGCGACGGCGACGATGTCGCTCGCGGCGACTTCCTCGGCCATCGTCTCTTCGGTGACGGTCTCTTCGGTGACGGCCTCGTCGGTCGTGTCACTATCGGAGCCGCAAGCGGCGAGGGCGAGTGCCGCGACAACGGCAACTGCTGACAGTTTCTTCATGGATGTTTCCTTTTCTGTGAGGGGTATTCGACCCACGGGGGGCAGGTCCATTGTGTGCGACCCCCGGGGGTCGTGCATGACGAAACTGTGCGCTTTTTGTCACACTCCCGTTACATCCGTACTCAGGCTCCATGAGCGCGCAAACCCCCTCCCCGGGGCTGCGAGCCTCCGATACGGGCCACTTTCTGGCCCGCAAGTAGTTTCCAGAGCGTGAAATTCCTGCCCCGCACCATTTACGAGGCCGAGCACGAGGAGTTCCGCCGGACCTTCCGCCACTGGCTCGACACCGCCATCGCCCCCTTCCACGAGGACTGGGAGCGCGAAGGCATCGGCCCCCGCTCGGTGTGGCTGGACGCAGGCAAGCAGGGATTCCTGGGCCTCACGGTGCCCGAACAGTACGGCGGTGGCGGCACCGACGACTACCGCTTCGCGGCGGTGATGTCCGAGGAGATGGGCGCAACGGGCCTCATCGGCGTGCCGCACGGCTTCACGTTGCACAACGACATCGCACTGCCCTACTTCCTCGAGCTGTGCAACGACGAGCAGAAGCTGTGCTGGTTGCCGAAGATGGTCACCGGCGAGTGCATCACCGCGCTCGCGATCACCGAACCGAACACCGGCAGCGACGTCGCCGGCATCAAGACGACGGCCATTCGCGACGGCAACGAGTACGTCGTCAACGGGTCGAAGACGTTCATCTCCAACGGCATCAACAGTGACGCCATCGTCACCGCCGTGCGCACCGACCCTGCCGCAGGCCGCAAGGGCATCTCGCTCATCGTCATTGAGCGCGGGATGGCGGGCTTCGAGCGCGGCCGGAACCTCGAGAAGGTCGGCCAGCACTCGCAGGACACCGCCGAGTTGTTCTTCAACGACGTGCGCGTTCCCTTGGCGAACCTCCTCGGCGAAGAGGGTCAGGGCATGAAGTACCTCATGCACAACCTCGCCCAGGAGCGTCTCGGCATCGCCGTCGAGGCGATCGCCGTCGCAAAGGCCGCCATCGAGTGGACGCTCGACTACGTGCAGAACCGCACCGCGTTCGGCCAGAAGATCTCGCAGT
The DNA here is from genome assembly GCA_044238425.1 of Ilumatobacteraceae bacterium. Taxonomy (GTDB): domain Bacteria; phylum Actinomycetota; class Acidimicrobiia; order Acidimicrobiales; family Ilumatobacteraceae; genus F1-60-MAGs027. The sequence goes on along the minus strand of JBIIDI010000171.1, from coordinate 623 downwards.
TCCAGAACACGAAGTTCGTGCTCGCCGAGTTGTTCTCCGAGGTGCAGATCGGCCAGGCGTACGTCGACCGCTGCATCGAGCTGCACTGCCGCAAGGAACTTGACGCCACGCAGGCCGCCGTCGCCAAGTACTGGGCAACCGAGATGCAGAACCGCGTCGTTGACCGTTGCGTGCAGTTGCACGGCGGATACGGATACATGCGGGAATACCCCATCGCCCGTGCTTGGGTGGACAGTCGAATCCAGTCGATCTACGGCGGAACGTCGGAGATCATGAAGGAAATCATCAGCCGCTCGTTCGGCGACTGAGAACTCAGGTCACGCAAACAGTGACTTGGCGATGACCATTCGCTGAATCTGGTTGGTTCCCTCGTAGATCTGGGTGATCTTCGCGTCGCGCATCATGCGCTCGACGGGGAATTCCTTCGTGTAGCCGTAGCCACCGAGGAGCTGCACGCAGTCGGTCGTCACTTTCATGGCGACGTCGGAGGCGAAGGCCTTCGCCATGGCGCCGAGCTTGGAGAGGTCCTTCGTCGGATCACCGGCGTCGACCGTGGCGCACGCGCGGTAGACGAGCGTGCGGGCCGCTTCGACCTGCATCTCGGCGTCGGCGGCGATCCACTG
>JBIIDI010000067.1:0-9454 GCA_044238425.1 Ilumatobacteraceae bacterium | reverse complement strand
ATCCCGATGCCGTGAAGATCTGCGTCGCGGCTCCCGCGTACGTCGGTACCGACATGGCCCACATGCGCGAGCAGTGCCGGTGGTTCGGCGGAATGGTCGGCAACCACGTTGCCGACATCGTTGCCCGATACGGAGAAAATGCACCGGTGCCGAAGGCGCTCACCGAGTACATCAAGGGCCGCGAAGGATACGACTACAACGAGCACGGCCGCGCCGGCAACTCGCACACCTCGTTCGTTCCCGACGACATCGTCGACCGATTCTGCATCCTCGGTGACGTCGACGAGCACGTGCGACGCTTGCGCGAACTCGAGGCGCTCGGTGTCGACCAGTTCGCCATCTACCTGCAGCACGACGGCAAGGACGAAACGCTCACCGCGTACGGCGAAAAGGTGATGCCGGCTCTCGCCGCGGTGGCACGCGCCAAAGACTGAACGCTCGATGTCCGTCCCGTTCGCCCGCATCGCGCGTCGTGCCGCGACGTTCGTCGCCGCGCTCGCCGTCGTGGCGGTGATCTGGGAGGCGTACAAGTTCGTCGGCCCCACCGACGGGGGATCGATCCTCGGTGTCCGCGTCCTTCCGCGCACGGCCGACTTCGCGATGCCGCACGTCTGGGAGATGTTCCAGCGCTTCGGACGTCCCGAGGTGCGCGGTCGGGACGGCACCGTTATTGCCGCCGTTGCCGCCGGCGCGTGGTACTCGTTCCGACTTGCTGCTGTCGGCTTCGTCCTCGGCGGGGTGGTGGGTGTCGGACTTGCCGTCGTCATGGCGCGCTTCGACGTGGTTCGGCGCGGACTGCTTCCGTACCTCGTCGTGTCGCAAACCGTTCCGCTCATCGCCCTTGCGCCTCTCGTCGTCAGTTGGGGCGGGCGGCTCGAGATCGGGTCGTTCACCTGGCCGCGGTGGCTGTCGGCCTCGGTGCTCGGTGCCTTCCTCGCGTTCTTTCCGGTTGCCGTCGGAACGCTGCGCGGACTCGCCGCCGCACCGGCGGCGGCTCTCGAGCTGATGCAGAGCTACGCGGCGTCGTGGTGGCGCACGCTGCTCACGCTGCGTTTCCCGACCGCGGTGCCGTACATGGTTCCCGCGTTCCGCCTCGCCGCATCGTCGGCGGTGATCGGCGTCGTCGTCGCCGAGATCTCGACCGGACTGAAGGGCGGCATCGGCCGCCTCATCATCGAGTACGCCCGCGAGGCGACCGGCGACCCGGCGAAGGTGTACACGGCGATCTTCGGAGCAGCAGTTCTGGGATTGACGATGGCAGGAATAGTCGCGGCGACCGACACGGTCGTCATGCGGAACCGACCGAAGGAGCACACCGCGTGAGTGCAGTCACCATCAGCAACGTCGCCAAGACGTTCAACGACGGCAAGCCGAATGCGGTGCATGCGTTGTCCGACATCAATCTCGAGATCGCCGCGGGGGAGTTCGTCTCCCTCATCGGACCGTCGGGTTGCGGCAAGTCGACCTTGTTGCGGCTCGTCGCCCATCTTCTCGAGCCGACGACCGGCAACGTGACGGTGAACGGCAAGTCGGCGGCGCAGGCGCGACTCGACCAGGACTACGGGATGGCGTTCCAGCAGGCGGGCTTGTTCGAGTGGCGCACCGTGCGCAAGAACATCGAACTGCCGCTCGAACTGAAGGGATGGGACAAGGCGCGTCGTCGTGAGCGCGCCGACGAGATGCTCACACTCGTGAAGCTGCCCGAATTCGGCGACCATTACCCGTGGCAGTTGTCCGGCGGAATGCAGCAGCGCATCGCCATTGCCCGCGCTCTGGCGGCGCACCCGCAGTTGCTGCTCATGGACGAACCGTTCGGCGCCCTCGACGAGATGACCCGCGAGTACATGCAGGGTGAACTGCTGCGCATCTGCGCCGAGACGAAAACGACGGTTCTGTTCGTCACGCACTCGATTCCGGAAGCCGTGTACCTGTCCCAGCGCGTCGTCGTCATGTCGCCGCGTCCGGGACGCATCACGAAGATCGTCGACGTCGGATTGTCCGGGCCGCGCAGCGAGGACACGCGCAACGCGGACTCGTTCTTCCGCGCAATCACCGCGGTGCGCGAGGGCTTGCGCGGTATGCACGCCGCCCATGTCGCAATGGGGATGGACGACCGCTGATGCTCGCGCGCGCGGCTCGTCGGGCGGGGCCCCCGCTCGCCTTCGGCATCGCCTTTCTCGGATTCTGGGAGTGGGCGGTGCGGTTCTTCGAACTGAAGCCGTACTTCCTCACTGCACCGTCGGTCATTTTGCGCCAGTTCATCGACGGTTTCGGTCTCGTACGCGGTGCAGCCACCGTCTCGGGAACGAACGCATTGGTCGGACTCGTCGCCGGCACGATTCTCGGCATCGCCATGAGTTTCGCGCTGAGTCGCTGGCGGTTGCTCGACCAGATCATCACGCCACTCGCCGTCGCCCTCAATGCAATACCCATCTTCGTACTCGTCGCGGTGCTCAACAACATGTACTCGATCACGAGCGAGCTTCCGCGTCGGATCATGGTCGCGCTCGTCGTCTACTTCATCGTCCTCGTCAACGTCGCCCGCGGTCTCACCCAGGTGTCGCCGACACACGTCGAGTTGATGCGTTCCTATGCGGCTTCGGACGTTTCGGTCCTGTTAAAGGTTCGTGTCCCGAATGCGGTGCCGTTCCTCTTCACGGCCCTGAAGGTGGCGGCGCCGGCGGCGGTCATTACGGCCTTCGTCAGCGAGTATTTCGGGGGATCCCAGAACGGTTTGGGCAGTCGCATCGCGAGCAACATCGCCAACTCGAAGAACGCCGCCGCCTGGTCGTACGTTCTCGGGGCATGTTTGCTGGGGCTACTGTTCTACTCAATTTCCGTCCTGCTCGAGAACGTCGTTCGACGGGGTGGCGGAAGGCAATGAACGAATTGCAACGAAGGCGAATACGAATACTAGAAACGACTGAAATACCGGAATCCAACACCGCAATACATCACACCGAAATTCAACGAACACGGAAATTCAACAAACAAGGGGCGACAACCCCGGGGGGAGTTACATGAGGAAGCGTTCAGCAAGGGTTGCCGTTGCCGGCATCGCCGCGCTGTCGTTGATCGTCGCGGCATGCGGCGGTGGCGACGACACGGCGACCGAGGAAACGGTGGCCGAAGAAACCACGGAGGAGACGACCGACGCCACGTGCGACACGTTGACGCCCGTGAAGCTGCAGCTGCAGTGGTTCATTCAGGCACAGTTCGCCGGCTACTTCGCCGCGCAGGACCAGGGCTTCTACGAGGCACAGTGTCTCGACGTTGAAATCGTCGAGGGTGGTGTCGACATCGTTCCGCAGCAGCAGCTGGCCGACGGTGCCGTCGACTTCGCGCTGTCGTGGGTGCCGAAGGCACTCGCAAGCCGCGAGGCCGGTGCAGACATCGTGAACATTGCCCAGGTGTTCCAGCGCTCGGGCACGTTGCAGGTGTCGTTCAAGGACAAGAACGTCACATCCGCGGCGGACTTCAAGGACAAGAAGATCGGCAACTGGGGCTTCGGCAACGAGTTCGAGATCTTCGCGGCACTCACCAAGGCGGGACTCGACCCGGCGGCGGACGTCACGCTCGTGCAGCAGCAGTTCGACATGCTCGGACTTCTCTCCGGTGACATCGACGTTGCCCAGGCGATGACGTACAACGAGTACGCACAGGTGCTTGAGGCGATCAACCCGGACACGGGTGCGCTGTACACGGCTGACGACTTCAACGTCGTGTCGTACGAAGCCGAGGGAGTCGGCATGCTGCAGGACGCCATCTGGGCGTCGGGTGAACGACTCGCCGGTGAGCCGGAGTACCGCGACACCGCGGTGCGTTTCGTCGCCGCGTCGCTCCAGGGCTGGGCGTACTGCCGTGACAACGTCGAAGCCTGCCGCGACATCGTCGTCGCCAAGGGTTCGAAACTCGGCAACAGTCACCAGCTGTGGCAGATGAACGAAGTGAACAAGTTGATCTGGCCGTCCGCCAGCGGCGCCGGCTTCATCGACGAAGCTGCATGGAACCGCACCGCGGCGCTCTCGCAGGAGACGAAGAACCTCGAGGGCACAACGGTGCTCACGAAGGCTCCCGATGCCGAGGCGTACACGAATGACATCGTCACCGAGGCACTCGCATTGCTCGAGGGACTCGGCGTCGACGTCAACGGCGAGGGCTATGCACCGATCGAGGTGACGCTCAACGAAGGCGGCAACTGAGCCGACGTCGTCGTTCTCACGCAGCACGTGGCTGCGGACCGCTTCGCGCGGTCCGCAGCCACGTTGCTTTTTCGGGCCGGTGTCGCGTCGGTGCCGGGATCGGCCGGTCTACACGTACGGACAGTGGCGACAGCCGCTGTTGCAGCACGATCCGCGGTCGGCGTGGTGCTTGGCCGTCATGACGTACAGACGGGTGAGCGGATCGAAGTAGCCCGGCGTTCCCGCGTCGAGAGCCGCACGGTGGGCGCGCATGATCACGTCGTAATGGGGCTCGTCGGGTGACAGCCGGGACGGATGCGGGCGGTCAAGCGGACGGTCGGCGAGCGGCTGCTGTTGACGCATGGGGAGTCACGATTGTGACACCGACACGCCGTGGAGGATGAAACCGAGCTGCTCGACTCCGTCGGCAATCGACGGGGCCGGCCGGGCAAAGAAGCGGTCGGCGTTGACGGCAACCGTGCGCCAGGCGGGATCGAATTCGTGTCGCACCGCCGCGGCCTCGCGTTCGGCACGCGGGACGTCGAAACCGCACGGTCCGAGAACGACGACGTCGGGGCGGGAGTCGCGCACCAGTTCCCACGTGACGCCGCGGGAGGGCTCGCCGGCTCGACCGAGAACGTCGTCACCACCTGCCGCCGCAACCATTTCGGGAATCCAGTGACCGCTGGCGAACGGCGGATCGAGCCACTCGGCAAAGAACGTGCGCACGCGGGGGCGGTCGCGGGTGGCGTCGCGCACGGCGTCGACCCGTTCGAGCATGCGTCGCGCGACGGCATCGCCGCGTTCGGCGACGTCGAGTGCCCGGGCCAGGGTGCGGACCGACTCGGCAACTTCGCCGATCGTGCGCGGATCGAGCGAGACGACCCGCGCACCGACGTCGCAGACGTCGTTGCTCGACACTGCGCACACGCGACACAGATCCTGGGTGACGATGACGTCGGGCTTCAGCGTGCGCAGGACTTCCTCGTCGATGACGTAGAGCTGCTCGCCCGAGCCGACGGCGTTGCGAACCGCCTCGTCGATCGAACGTCCGTCGAGCCGCAGCGAATCGACGCGCGCGACCGACACGATCGGCAGGGACGCGACGTCAGCCGGCCAATTGCATTCTTCGGAGCGGCCGACGAGCGAGTCGCGCAGCCCGAGATCGCAGATGATCTCGGTGGCGCTCGGAAGAAGTGAAACGATCCGCAACGCCACTCAGCCGGTGTAGTGGCGATCGGCAATGTCGAGGGCTTTGTCGATGATCTCGATTCCCCGTCGCACGTCGTCGGCGCTCGTCGTGCACGGCGGCACGACGTGGATGCGGTTGAAGTGCGTGAAGGGCCACAAACCGTTCTGTTTGCAGAACGTGACGATCTCGGCCATCGGCTTGGCATCGGCGCCGCCGGCGTTGAACGGCACGTACGGCTCGCGGGTATCGCGGTTGCGGACGAGTTCGATCGCCCAAAAGACACCGAGGCCGCGCACGTCGCCGACGCTGGGGTGACGATCCTTCAGTCGATCGAGCTCGGGACCGATGACGTCGTTGCCGAGCATTCGCGCATGCTCGAGCACCTTTTCCTCGCGGAATATGTTCATCGAGGCGACGGCAGCCGCGCAGGCGAGCGGATGGCCGCTGTACGTGAGGCCGCCCGGGAAGACGCGCTCCTTGAAGGCATCGGCGATCTTCTGGCTGATGACGACGCCACCGAGCGGTACGTAACCCGAGTTCACGCCCTTGGCGAAACAAATGAGGTCGGGAGTGACGTGCCACTTGTTCACGGCGAACCACTCGCCGCAGCGGCCGAAGCCGGCCATCACTTCGTCGCACATCATGACGATTCCGTACTTCGTGCACAGGTCGCGCACGCCCTGCAGGTAGCCCTCCGGCGGAACGAGGATGCCGTTCGTGCCGACGACGGTTTCAAGACCGATCATTGCGATCGTGCTCGGACCCTCGACCATGATGACGTCCTCGAGGTGCATCAGCGCACGCTCGCACTCTTCCTTCTCGTTCGCCGAGTGGAACGCGGAGCGGTATGCGTAAGGTCCCCAGAATTTCACCGCTCCCGACACCCCGGTTTCGTTCGGCCAGCGTCGCGGATCGCCGGTGAGGGCGATCGCCCCCGAGGTGGCGCCGTGGTACGAGCGGTACGTCGTGAGCACCTTGTGACGCCCGGTGTACAGACGCGCAAGGCGCACGGCGTTCTCCGCCGCTTCGGCGCCGCCGTTCGTGAAGAACACCATGTTCAGGTCGCCGGGGGCCACCTCGGCGATCATTCGTGCGGCCTCCGAGCGCATGTCGTTGGCATGGAACGGGGCGATCGTGCACATCTTGGCGGCGTAGTCGCGGATCGCGGCGACGAGCTTGGGGTGCTGGTGCCCGATGTTCACGTTGACGAGCTGGCTGGAGAAGTCGAGGTACTCCTTGCCCGACGCATCCCAGAACCGTGATCCCTCGGCGCGCACGATGTCGACGGGATCGATGAGCCCCTGCGCCGACCAGGAGTGGAACACGTGCTTGCGGTCGTCGAGGTACGCCTTCGTCTTGTCGCTCATGGGGCGAGCCTAGTGAAGCGGGAATCCCCGGATTTTTCGGTTGCCGGTGGTTCCCGGCGTGCGGTCTTCCCCCGGTGCGAGGTCGTACGGTCGGCGCGTACACACTGCCGAAACAAATCTGCGAACTGTCGAAACACGCCCCATACAGACCCGAAATCTCGTTCTCGTACTTTGTGCCCCGACGCGGGAAGCAACGGCGCCTCCGCTCGTCGCATTGAGTACCGAAAATCCATCCGATTCACACAAGGAGGCTTACCTTGAGACCCCTCATTCACCGATCCGCGCGCATTGCAGCGCTCGGATCACTCGCTGCAGTCGCCCTGCCGGCGGTTGCACGGGCGGCAGATGCGCCACCGTCGCTGGAAGATCTCCAGGGTTTGGTGCCGAGCCTTCAGGCATCGCTGGACAACGTGTTCATCCTCATGGCAACCGCTCTCGTCGTGTTCATGCACGCCGGATTCGTGCTCGTCGAGGCGGGACTCACCCGGGCGAAGAACGCAGGCAACATCGTGATGAAGAATTTCATGACGACCGCAGTCGGAATCATCGTGTTTTTCCTCGTCGGATTCCCGATCGCGTTCAACGGCAGCTTCGACGGCATCGGCAAGTTCATCGGTGCCGACAGCTGGTTTCTCGGCGAAGGTTCGTTCGCATACGGCAACCTCAGTCCGTTCACGTTCTTCGTCTTCCAGGCGGCGTTCGCGGCAACCGCGGCGACGATCGTGTCGGGAGCGATGGCCGAGCGTACGAAGTTCGGCGGGTACGTTGCCTTCGCCGTGCTCATGACCGCCGTCGTGTACCCGGTCGTCGTGCGCTGGCAGTGGGGTGGTGGCTGGCTGTACCAGTTGTCGACGCCGTTCCACGACTTTGCCGGATCGACGATCGTGCACCTCACCGGTGGCGTCGCCGCATTCGTCGGTGCAAAGATGCTCGGACCGCGCATCGGCCGCTACGGCCCCGACGGCAAGCCGCGGGCGATCCCGGGTCACTCGATTCCCCTGGCGATCCTCGGATGCATCATCCTTCTCGTCGGCTGGTTCGGCTTCAACGGCGGCTCGCAGCTCGGTGCCGATCCGGTGGTCGGTCGCATCGCCACGACGACGTTCATCGCCGCCGGTGCAGGAGCGATCGTCGCGGCCATCATCACCAAGTTGCAGTCGGGCAAGACCGACGTCGCGATGGCCGGCAACGGTCTGCTCGCCGGTCTCGTCGGTGTCACGGCGGGAACGTATGCGGTGACACCGTTCGGTTCGCTCGTCATCGGTGCCGTCAGCGGACTCATCGTGGTGTACGCGGTGGCGTTCGTGGACAAGCTGAAGGTGGACGACCCGGTCGGTGCCATCTCGGTGCACGGCGTGTGCGGCTTCTTCGGCACGATCGCCGTCGGGCTGTTCTCGAACGAGGAGTCGGAAGGCTTCGTCGCCAAGGGTCTCTTCTACGGTGGAGGCACGAAGCAGTTGGTGAGCCAGCTCATCGGTGCCTTCTCGGTGATGGCCTTCGTGGCGGTGGCTTCGGTCATCCTGTTCAGCATCATCAAGGTGACGATCGGCTTGCGCATCTCCGAAGAGGTGGAGCGCGAGGGCCTCGACGTACACGAGCACGGTGCACCCGGTTACGGGTCCGATCGTGTGACGGCCTAACGAGAACCAGCTACATCACAAGGAGCAGACAATGAAACTCATCACAGCAGTCATCAAGCCGTTCAAGCTCGATGACGTGAAGGACGCCCTCAAGGCGGCCAACATCAGCGGTGTCACGGTGTCGGAGGTGCGCGGGTTCGGCCGTCAGGGCGGACACGTCGAGACCTACCGCGGTGCCGAGTACAAAGTGGACCTCATTCCGAAGGTGCGACTCGACGTACTGGTTGACGACTCGATCGTCGACGAGGTCGTCGACACCATCGTGAAGTCCGCCGCCACCGGAAAGATCGGTGACGGAAAGGTATGGGTCACGGAAGCGTCCCGCGTCGTGCGCATTCGCACGGGCGAAGAAGGACGCGACGCGATCTAACGACCGCGCTTGTTGCGCTCCTGCTCCCGACGTTCGCGTCGCGCGGCCCGCTTGGCCTCCTGGTCGGCAGCCGAGGCGCGGACCGGGGGCGGGAGCGTTGCGCGTGTCGGGATGACGAATCGCTCGTCCTCGGCAACGAGTCGGCGGAAACCGCCGAGTGCCACCGAGTACTGCACCGCCATCAATCGAACGGCGTCGAGACCGAACTTTTCGATCGCCTCGGGGATGAGACCCTGCAGGTCGTCGTACGACGGGTCGTCGGCGCGGTCGCCGAGAATCTCGACGAACCACTCGGTGCACGGCTCGCTGAGCAGCACGCCGGTGTCGATGATCGCCTTGCGGGCGACCATTCCCTGACGAACGCGCTGCGCCAGTGTCGACGCATCGTCGAACGCGCCGCGGGGCAGGGCAACGGTTCGCGCGAGGGCATCACGCAGATTCTCCGGCAGGGCAACGGCGAGCGACGAGACGACGTCGTCGGCGATCGTGTCGAAGACGGCGACGTAGCGACGTTCGACGAGAATCTGATCGCGGGCGAGGTTCATCGGCACGGTAAGTATCCCTTGTGAGAGAAGTTCGTGTACGGCGGGACGTTGCCCGCGAATCGACTAGGCGACGACGCGAACGTTGTGCGCTTCGACGCCCTTGCGACCCTGGCCGAGTTCGAACTCGACGTTCTGGCCTGCAAGGAGGGTGCGACGACC
>JBIIDI010000066.1:0-9472 GCA_044238425.1 Ilumatobacteraceae bacterium | reverse complement strand
TCACCGACGCCGATACTGCCGAAGTTCAAGGTGGATGCGCGCGGTCACGTCATCGGTGTCGTGCTGCCCGGCGAAGCCGACTACGACAGCTTGCCCGACTGAAACGCGTCGGGTCCGCGACCCGGTTCAGGTACCCGGTGCCGGCTTCGGACCGAGTGCGAGCGCGACCGACTCGAGCAAGCGGGCGGAGCATCCGGCCATGTCGACCGGTGGAACGGTCTCGGCGATGAGCTTCTTTGCGATCGTGCGAAACTCGAGAGCGGCCATCGTCGTTCCGTCGAGTGCAACCGGTTCGCCGGTGTCGCTGCCGTGGGCAACGGCGTTTTCAATCGGGATGCACCCGAGGAGCTCGACGCCGACGTCGCGGGCGAGCGCCTCGCCGCCACCCTCGCCGAAGAGTGGTGTCGCCGTTCCGTGCTCGCACACGAAGAAACTCATGTTCTCGATGACACCGGCGACGCGCAAGAAACTGCGTCGCGCCATGTCGGCGGCCCGGATCGCCACTTTCTGTGCCGACACGGCGGGAGTCGTGACGATGAGCAGATCGGTGCGCGGCAGCATGCGCGCGAGGCCCATCTGCACGTCGCCGGTTCCCGGCGGCATGTCGATGAGGAGGTAGTCGAGTTCGCCCCAGTGCACATCGTTGAGGAACTGTTCGACCGCTTTCGTGAGCATGAGTCCGCGCCACATGAGGGCGGTCTCTTCGTCCTCGACGAGCATTCCCGTGCTCACGACCTTCAGCAGGCCGTTGCCGACTGCGCGCTCGTTGGGAATGATGCGCGGCTTGTCGATGCCCTCGATACGCCGTGCCTCGAGTCGGTCGGAGATGCCGAGCATTCGCGGAATGGAAAAACCCCAGATGTCGGCGTCGAGCACGCCGACGGTGAACCCTTCTGCCGCCAGGGCAACCGCAAGATTCGCGGTCACCGAACTCTTGCCGACACCGCCCTTTCCACTCGCCACGGCGAGCACGCGCGCCGAAGTGGGCACCGCCGTGTCACCGGCTTGCTCGCGGGCGTTCCACCGGGCGCGGGTCATCACGGCCGAGCGCTCCTCGCTCGTCATCTCACCCCAGTCGATCGACACCTTCGTCACCCCGGGGTGGGTGAGCAGGCGTGACTCGACGTCCTTCTTGATCTGTGCGCGCAGTGGGCAACCCTTGATCGTGAGTTTCACCCCGATGGTGACGAGTCCCGTCGCGGAGACGGTGACGTTCCCCGCCATGCCGAGGTCGACGATGTTCTCACCGAGCTCGGGGTCGATGACGGCCCGCAACATGTTGCGAACCTCGTCGGCGGAGGGTGGGGGAACCGTACGACCCGTCACGCTCCGAACCTATCCGTGCGCGAGGACACCCTCCCCACGCAGCGCTCGATCCGGCGCGTGACGGGCGCTGTATCCTGAGGCAACGGGTCGAAAGACCGTCGCAATCACCGAGCAAAGGAGACCGGACGATGATCACTCTGACGCCAACCGCCGTGACCAAGGTGAAGCAGCTCCTCGAAACGGAGAACGCGAGCGATCTCGCGCTGCGCGTCGCGGTGCGCCCCGGTGGATGCTCTGGGTACTCGTACGAGATGTACTTCGACGGTGACTTCACCCCCGAAGACAAGGTCGAGTCGTTCGGCGACGTGAAGGTCGTCGTCGACTCCGCCTCGGCACAACTACTTGCCGGCGCGAGCCTCGACTACACCGACGGCTTGACGGAGTCGGGTTTCAAGATCACGAATCCGAACGCATCCCGCACCTGCGGCTGCGGACAGAGCTTCAGCTGATCCCCGCGCGGGCAATGCTCGCGCGCAACTCCCGTGCATCGAAGACCGCATCGAGGCGGTCGACGACTGTTCCGTTCGCGTCGGTCACGAAGAGCGCCGGCTCGTAGGTCATTGCAAACTCCGTGATCGCCGGCGCCGGGGTGGTCGCGGCGCGATCGGCGTACACCTCGGCGTGGATGAACGTTGCCGCATCGCCGAACTCGTCACTCAGCGCGAGCATCGCGTCGAGTGCGGGTGTGCACGTTCCCGTCGAGCAGTGCGCCGGTGTACCGATGAGATACACGATCGGCCGCTGAAGGGCGAGGGCTTCGCGCAACGACACCCCGTGCAACGGGCACGGCTCGGGTGTGCGGGTGCACAACGGATCGACGCCGCGGGGATCGGCGACGGTCGGCGTGTCGAGAGCGGGAATCGTGTCGCCAACCTTGGGGACCCCGATCGAGTCGCGCGGATTCACTTGCACGGCGGCACCCTCGCTCGGACCACCGTCGAGCACCAGCTGGTACACGCCGGGCTCGTCGATGGAGAGCCGGAAAGGCCAGTACGGCGTTGCGAGGTTCTCGTCGTGGCGCTCCGCGGTGAGTGAGGCGGCATAGGGAACGAAGTCCGCGCCGTCGAGTCGCTCAATGCGTCCCGACAGCAACGCCGGTAGCGCTATGTCACCGTCGGTCGACAGCAAACCTCCGTCGAGAGCGAGAGAGACGGGTATGCGCACGTCACCGGGGACGAGTATTTGCGGAAAGCGCTGCACGATCTGGATGCCGTCGGGAAGCGCGCCGTTGGCACTGTCCATGCTCGACGACGCACCGCATGCGCTGAGCAGCGAGCCGAGCCCGGCGCCCGAGGCGGTGCCGAGGCTGAGGAGTGCCCCGGTGCGCAGGAACCGGCGTCGCGTCACGTCGTTCATCACTCGCAGGGTAACGGTGGCGTCATCGCGGAACTCTGTCGTGAGGCTGTGTCGTGAGGCGGCGTCGTGCGGCACGGCGTCTAACCTGAAGTCATGGCAACTACCACAGGTGCAACACCCATCGGACCGTACACACCCGTCGTGCGCGCGGGTGATTGGATCATCGTGTCGGGTCAGCTCGGTTTGCGCGACGGTGCGATCGTTGCCGGCGGTGTCAAGGCACAGACTGCACAGGCGATCGTCAACCTGAAGGCCCATCTCGCGAGCATGGGTGCAACGATTGCCGATGTGAGGAAAACGATGTGCTTCCTCACCGACCTCGACACGTTCGCCACGTTCAACGAGTCGTACGTCGAGGGGTTCGGCTCGTCGCGTCCGGCGCGCAGCACGGTGCAAGTGTCGGCGCTGCCCGCCGGTGGAGCGGTCGAGATCGAAGCGTGGGCGTACAAGCCCGAGCGCGTAACGGCGCCGTCAGCGAAGAAGTCCGCAGCAAAGAAGTCCGCAGCAAAGAAGCCCGCAGCAAAGAAGGCCGCAGTGAATAAGGGTGCCGGCAAGAAGTCGGGTGCCGCTGCGCGACGCAAGGCACGCTGATCATGGCCGGCGCAATCGTCCTCGTCGCGGTACTTCTCGGTTTTCCCGTCATCGTCGGACTCGGTTCCGTCGTGCTCGCGGCGCTGCTCGGCACGTCCCTCGATCGTGATGCGGTGAAGCGCCACGCCGGGAGTGAACTCCTCGATCTCAACCGGTAACTCCCGATCAGCCACGACGTGAACGTGCGGCCCGATCTCGTCGTGCACTCGGCACGGCTCGTGGCGACGATGGACGATCGGCGTCGCGAACTCGACGGCGGTTGGGTTGCCGTCACCGACGGTCTCGTCTCCGCGATCGGTACCGGGACACCACCGTCGGCGGACCTTGCGATCGACGCGACCAACTGTCTCGTCACGCCCGGCCTCGTCAACACGCATCATCACCTGTACCAGAACCTCACGCGCGCACTGCCGGCGATGACGAGCGCCCCGTTGTTCGGTTGGTTGCGCACCTTGTACCCGTTGTGGCGCGCGCTTGACGAGGAATCGGCGCACGTTTCGGCGTGGATCGGTCTCGCCGAACTCGCACTGTCGGGGTGCACGACGTCGACGGATCACCTCTACCTGCATCCGCGTGGTGCGGGTGACCTGCTGTCGGCGGAGATCGCCGCGGCACGTGATCTCGGTATGCGCTTTCATCCGACGCGCGGTTCGATGTCGCTCTCGGAAAAGGACGGCGGTCTTCCGCCCGACGACGTCGTGCAGGACGACGACGAGATCCTTGCGGATTCGCAGCGTGCGGTCGAGCAGCACCACGACCGGTCGCACGGGGCGATGGTGCGCATTGCGCTCGCTCCGTGTTCGCCGTTCAGCGTCACCCGACGGCTGATGATCGAGAGCGCACAGTTGGCCGAGAAACTCGACGTTCGTCTGCACACCCACTTTGCGGAGAACTCGGAAGACGACGATTTCTCGCTCGCAACGTTCGGATGCCGTCCGATGGAGTATCTCGAGGACGTCGGTTGGGTGTCGTCGCGGACGTGGTTGGCGCACTGCGTCATGCCGAACGACGCCGAGATCGCACGACTCGGCGCTGCCGAGGTGGGCGTTGCCCACTGTCCGAGCAGCAATCTCATCCTCGCGTCGGGTATCGCACCGATCGTCCCGCTGCGCAACGCCGGAGTGCACGTCGGACTCGGCGTCGACGGATCGTCGTCGGCCGACTCTGCCTCGTTGTGGCTCGAGGCACGACAGGCGATGCTGCTCGCGAAGCTGCGCGACGGCGCCGGCGCGGCCTCGGCACGACTTGCACTCGAATGCGCGACCCGCGGCGGTGCCGGGTGTCTCGGTCGCATCGGTGAAATCGGCGAGCTCAGCGTCGGTGCGGTGGGGGACATCGCCGTGTGGTCTCTCGAGGGACCACGATTTGCGGGCGGCATTGCCGATCCGATCGAGGCATGGTTGCGCTGCGGGCCCGCGTCCGTTCGCGACACCATCGTCAACGGAACTCCGGTCGTTCGCAACCACGAACTGTGTCATTCCGCGCTCGACGAGATGCTCGTGCGCCACGAGCGGTTGTCGCGACGGATGCAACGGCTCGGCGAGCGGAGCTGACACGAGCGTGTTGTCGACGATCGTCGTCGTCTTTGCGGCGGTGTTCCTCGCCGAACTTCCCGACAAGACGATGTTCGCAACCCTGTTGCTGTCGACGCGATACAAGTCGCGATCGGCGGTGTGGGCCGGGGTGTCGGTCGCGTACGTCGGTCACGTCGTCGTTGCGTCGGCGCTCGGTGGATTCCTCTCGCGATTGCCCCGTGAGCCCGTACAGATGACGATCGGCGGCCTCTTCCTCGTCGCGGGTCTGTGGGTGTTGTGGTCGTCGCGCGGCACGGAGCGCGAGGAGTCAGATGCAGGTTCGGCGTCGGACGGGGTGACGTGGCGCCGTACGTTCACGGTTGCGGTGTCGACCGTCGGTGTCGCCGAGTTCGCCGACATCACGCAACTCGCCACGGCCGGATTCGCCGCATCGACGGGTCGTCCGTTGGCCGTCGGCATCGGTGCCGCCGCGGCGCTCGTCAGCGTGTCGGGTCTCGCGGTGCTCGTCGGGCGGTGGCTGGTATCGCGCGTGCCGCTGCGCTTCGTTCAGCGCGCCGCCGGTGTGCTGTTCATCGCGCTGGGCATCATCGCATTCTTCTGACGGCAGAAGCCGTCAAACGTGTCATCTGGTCTGACGGCAGAAGCCGTCAGACGTGTCATGTCGTTCAACGGCAGAAGCCGTCAAACGGTCCACTTCGACTGACCGAAGCGGTAGCCGACACTGCGCACCGTTTCGATGAGATGCGCATGCTCCTCGCCGAGCTTGGCGCGCAGACGTCGAATGTGCACGTCGACCGTTCGTGCTCCTCCGAAGTATTCGTAGCCCCACACCCGCGAGAGCAGCGTCTCTCGTGTGAAGACCTTGCCGGGGTTCTGCGCGAGGAACTTCAGCAGCTCGTACTCCATGTAGGTGAGGTCGAGCGGACGACCGCCGAACGAAGCCTGGTACGTCTCGGTGTTCAGTCGCAGACCGCCGTACTCGATGAGCGACTCGGGCTTCACGGTGAGGTGCGTGAAGAACAGGTGGCGCAGTCGGGCGTCGAGTTCGCGCGGATGGAACGGGGACAGACAGAAGTCGTCGAAGAGATCGTCGCGCAACTCGAGGTCCGCGAGCTGCGCACCCGTGACGACGACGAGCACCCGCTGCACGGGCCTGTCGCGGCGACGCAGTGCACGGCACATCGCCCAGCCGCCCTCGGGATCGTCGTCGCACATGATGACGGCCCCGGCCCAGCCGTCGGCGGGTTCGAGTCGGCTGAGCGTGTCGGCACTCGACACGCCCTTCCACGGATAGCCCGAGAGGTCGAGTGTGCGGGCGAGCTCGACCGTCGGATGGTCGGGGTAGACGGCGAGGAATCCGAGCGTCGTCATAGTGCGCGCAGGTACCGGTCCAGTTCGAATTGCGAGACGTGGGTCTTGTACGAGCGCCACTCGGCGCGCTTGTTGCGCAGAAACCACTCGAAGATGTGCTCACCGAGCGCCTCGGCGACGAGTTCCGACTTCTCCATGACGCGCAATGCGTCGTTCAGCGACTGGGGCAGTTGCTCGATGCCCATCTTCGCGAGTACGTCGTCGCCCATCTCGAAGAGGTTCGAGTCAGCCTCGTCGGGGAGCGTGTATCCCTGCGCGATGCCGCGCAATCCGGCCGCGAGGATGACGGAGAACGCGAGGTACGGGTTGCACGTCGGGTCGGGCGAGCGGTACTCGATCCGCGTCGCGAGCTCGCTGCCGCGTTTGGGCATCGGCACGCGGATGAGACCGCTGCGGTTGTTGCGGGCCCACGAGATGTGCACGGGCGCCTCGAATCCGGGCACGAGACGCTTGTAACTGTTCACCGTCTGGTTCGTCACCGCCGTGATCTCCGGTGCGTGACGGAGAAGTCCCGCCATGAACGATCGAGCCGTGTCGGAGAGGTTGTACTTGTCGTCGTCGGAGTGGAAGGCGTTGCTATCGCCCGTGAACAGCGACAAGTGCAGGTGCATGCCGGAACCCTGTACTGCTTCGAGCGGTTTGGGCATGAAGGTCGCATGCACACCGTGCAGCGAGGCGATCTCCTTCACGACGAACCGGAACGTCATGATGCTGTCGGCCATGGTGAGTGCGTCGGTGTGTCGCAGGTCGATCTCGTGCTGGCTCGGTGCATCCTCGTGGAAGCTGTACTCGACCGGGATGCTCATCGTCTCGAGCGTGCGGATGGTTTCCTTGCGCAGAGATGACGAGATGTCGGTGGTCGTGAGATCGAAGAATCCGCCCGAGTCGAGCGGTCGTGGCACCGAACCTTCCTCCGGCGGTGCGAAGTAGAAGAACTCGACGTCGGGTGCGACGTAGAACTGGTAACCGAGGCCACGAGCCGTTTCGAGGTTGCGGCGCAGAACTTGCCGGGGATCGCCGTTGAACGGCGAGCCGTCGAGCTGACCGATGTCGCAGAACACCCGCGCTTCGGCACCCTTCGGATCGACCCACGGGAGCACCTCGAAGGTGTTCGGATCGGGCATGGCGAGCACGTCCGTTTCCTGAACACGGCCGTAGCCGTCGATCGACGAGCCGTCGAAACTCATTCCGTCGACGAGCGCATTCTCCAACTCAGCCGGGCTGATGGCGAAACTCTTCAGGTTGCCGAGGACGTCGGTGAACCACAAGCGCACGAGTCGAATCCCGCGCTCCTCAACCGTACGAAGGACGTATTCACGCTGTTGCTCGAGCATCCGAACCTCTCCTTTCAGTCAAGCGGCAAGGGCCCGGGGAGCCACCGTGCGGTGACACCCCGGGCCCTCGTGAGCCGGTGATCGTGCGGCGACCGTGTCGTACACGTGTCGCGCACGTTCGCCTTACTTCTTCTTTCCGGTCTTCTTCTTGCCGTCCTTTTTGCCCTTCTTCGCGGAGGCAGCGGGGAGCTTCTCCTTGCTGCACACCGTCTCGAGGATGAGTCGAGTGACGACGTACGGATCCATGTTCGCGTTCGGACGACGGTCCTCGGCGTAGCCCTTGCGCTCCTTGGCAACCTGCCACGGAATACGAATCGACGCACCGCGGTTCGACACGCCGTAGCTGAACTGGTTCCACGGTGCGGTCTCGTGCTTGCCGGTGAGACGGCTCTGGATGTCGTGGCCGTAGTTCTCCACGTGTTCCATCACGCGACCCTCGAGCGCCTTGCACGCCGACTCGATGGCGCCGTAACCCTCGCGCATCGCCTTCGTCGAGAAGTTCGTGTGCGCGCCGGCTCCGTTCCAGTCACCCTTCTGCGGCTTGGCATCGAACGATGCGACGACGTCGAAGTCCTCGGCGATGCGGTGCAGCAGCCAACGTGCGACGTACATCTCGTCGCTGACCTTCAGCGCATCGAGCGGTCCGATCTGGAATTCCCACTGACCGGGCATGACTTCGGCGTTCGTGCCCGAAATCGTGAGACCGGCCTCGATGCACGCCTCGGTGTGCAGCTCGACGATGTCGCGACCCATGACACGGCCGGCGCCGACGCCGCAGTAGTAGGGACCCTGCGGTCCCGGCTCGCCGTCGAGTTCGGGAAAGCCGAACGGACGACCGTTCAGGCGCATGAACGTGTACTCCTGCTCGATGCCGTAAATCATTCCGTGCTTCTTGTACTTCTCCGCGGCCGCGGCACATGCAGCACGCGTGTTCGTCGGATGCGGCAAGCCGGTCGACGCGAGGTACACCTCGCACATCACGAGGAGGTTCTTTCCACCTCGAATCGGGTCCTTGCACCAGTACACGGGCTTGAGCATGCAGTCCGACGACTCGCCGGTCGCCTGCTCGGTCGACGAACCATCGAAGCCCCAGATCGGCGGGGTCTTCACCGAGTTGTCGAGAATCTTCGTCTTCGAGCGGAGCAACGGCGTCGGCTTCGTGCCGTCGATCCAGATGTATTCAGCCTGATAGGGCATAGGGGTTCCTTTCATGGAGTGACCCGTCCATGTTGGTCGCCCGGCGTATCGGTTCCGTCATCCGAGTGTGAACGGCGTGTGAACAGATCCGCGGTCCGACCCGCTCGGTAGCCTCACGACGTGCCCGGTGCCACGACACATGCCGGATGGATGCGTGTCGGTGTCGCCCAGATGAACCCGCACGTCGGCGATCTCGCGGCAAATGCGCGCAAGATCGCGGACTGGATCGCCGAGGCGACGCGTGCCGGCTGTGACGTCGTCGTCTTTCCCGAACTCGCACTCACCGGTTACCCGCCCGAGGATCTCGTCTTCAAGTCGGGGTTCGTCGACGACGTTCGCCGCACCCTCGACGACGTTGCACGGGCCGCCGTCGATTGCGTCGCCATCGTTGGGTTCGTCGACACCGCCTCGCCCGACCGGGCCGACACGACCCCGTCGAGTGCCCGTCCCGCACGCCTCGCCAATGCCGCCGCGGTGTGCCGCAACGGTCGTGTGGAGGCGGTGTACCACAAGGTGATGTTGCCGAACTATTCGGTGTTCGACGAAGTGCGCTACTTCGTGCCGGGAAACGTGCCGGGTTTCACCGTGCCGATCGCCGGTGTTCAGGTCGGCGTGAGCATCTGCGAGGACCTGTGGGTGAGCGACGGTCCGCTCGCGCGCCAACGCGATGCCGGGGCACGGATCGCGCTGAACATCAACGGCTCGCCGTTCGATCGCCGCAAGGCGTCGCTGCGCGAGACGACGGTCGTCGAGCGTGCGCGC
>JBIIDI010000170.1:0-2620 GCA_044238425.1 Ilumatobacteraceae bacterium | reverse complement strand
CATCCTCTTCCATGCCGCGAAGATCTCGACCGTCCAGTCGATGCTCCCGCTGCTCGAAGCCGTCATGAAGACGGGCAAGCCGTTGCTCATCATCGCCGAGGACGTCGAGGGCGAAGCACTCGCGACGCTCGTCGTCAACAAGATCCGCGGCACGTTCAACTCGTCGGCCGTCAAGGCCCCGGGCTTCGGCGACCGCCGCAAGGCGATGCTGCAGGACATGGCGATCCTCACGGGTGGTCAGGTCATCAGCGAGGAAGTCGGCCTGAAGCTCGAGAACGCAACACTCGACCTGCTCGGTCGCGCCAAGCGCGTCATCATCGACAAGGACAACACGACGATCGTCGACGGCCACGGTGACAAGACCGAGGTGAACGGTCGCATCAGCCAGATCAAGACGGAAATCGACAACACCGACAGCGACTGGGATCGCGAGAAGCTCCAGGAGCGTCTCGCCAAGCTCGCCGGTGGCGTCGCCGTCATCAAGGTCGGCGCGGCCACCGAGGTCGAACTGAAGGAGAAGAAGCACCGCATCGAGGACGCCGTCTCGGCGACCCGCGCGGCGATCGAGGAAGGCGTCGTCGCCGGTGGCGGTACCGCCCTCGTGCGTGCGCGCCCGGCCGTGTTGAAGGTCGTCGAGTCACTCTCGGGTGACGAGGCGACGGGTGCGCGCAGCGTGTACGACTCGCTCGTCGCACCGGCGCGACACATCGCCGACAACGCGGGCATGGAAGGTGCCGTTGCCGTGCAGCAGGTCGAAGCTGCGAAGGGCAACGTCGGCCTCAACGCCGCCAGCGGTGAGATGACCGACCTCGTGAAGGCCGGCATCATCGACCCGGCGAAGGTGACCCGCGCTGCGTTGCAGAACGCCGCGTCGATCGCCGCCCTCGTCATCACCACCGAGTGCCTCGTTGCCGACAAGCCGGAGAAGAATCCGGCTCCGGCAGCCGGCGGCATGCCCGGTGGCGGAATGGGGATGATGTAACCACCCCGCCCCGTCTTCGCAGACGGGGTGACAGTTTTACGATTACGACGACTGCCGCGTTCCGCGCAAGCGGGGCGCGGCAGTGTAGTTGTCTGCAGGGTTGCAGAGGACGTCGCACGTCGACCCGTGTCGAACGCGGGCCGGCATGGAGTACCGGGCGTTACGCGGTGAGCTGTGCGACGACCGCGGCATGGAGCCGGGGAGTGGCGCACACGATCGTGTCGCCCCGCCACTGCGGCGCGCCGAAGCGGTCGCTCCATGCGGCGCCCGCCGCTTCGACGATCGGCACGAGTGCGGCGATGTCGTACGGCTTCAGACCGATCGCGTCGATCGACACGTCGAGTGCGCCCTCGGCAACGAGCATGTGCTGCCAGAAGTCACCGTAGTTGCGCACGCGCGCGACGCTGCGGGAGAGGGCTTCGAGTGCGGGTCCGTGCCCGGCGTCGCGCCACGACTGCGTCACCGAGATGCTCGCGAAGGCGCGGTCGAGCGACGACGTGTCACTGGCGCGAATGACGCGTCCGTTCACGTGCGCGGGTGCACCTTGCGTCGCCCACCAGCGCCGGCCGAGAGCCGGGGCCGACACGACGCCCGTCACCGGCATTCCGTCGATGACGAGGCCGATGAGCGATCCCCACACGGGGACTCCGCGCACGAAGTTGCTCGTGCCGTCGATGGGATCGACGTACCACTCGCGACGTGCCGCTGTCGGCCCGATGCGTCCGAACTCCTCGCCGACGATCGCATCGTCGGGAAACGCGGCGCGCAGCACCGCGGTGATCGCCTCTTCCGTCGCGCGGTCGATTACGGTGACCTCGCTCGCATCGGCCTTGTGCTCGACGACGAAGCTGTGCTCGGTGAATCCGGCGAGCGCGACGGCGTCGGCCGCGTCGGCGGCGCGCAGTGCGATCTCGAGATCGTTCACGCGTCAGCGTCCGAGGCTCGACAGCACGTCGGCTTCGATACCCGCGGCATCGAGACCGAGCTGGGCGAGGATGACGTCGGGCTTCGCGTGGGGAATGAAGCGGGTGGGAACGCCGCGCACGACGAACCGTGCCGCACGCGAACCGTCGCGTTGACGCACTGCTTCGGTGAGCAGTGCACCGATGCCGCCGTCGGCGATGCCGTCCTCGTAGGTGAGCACGACGTCGTGGCGCGCCGCGTCGTCGAGCATGGCCGGATCGGCGGGAACGCAACTGCGCACGTCCCACAGCGTCACCGCGACGTTGCGCGCGGCGAGTGCATCGACCGCCTTTTGCGCCGCGCCGACGAGTTTGCCGACGGCGAGGATGCACACCTTTGCGGCCGGATCGACCGACAACTTGCGCGCCGACAGACCCGAACCGACGTCGTGCTCGGTGACCTGGCGCGCAGTGCCCTTCGGGTAGCGGATGACGACCGGGCCGGAATCGGCAAGGCTCATCGCGTCGTGGAGCATTTGCTGCAGATCCTGCGCACTCGAGGGTGCCAGCACGCGCATTCCGGGCACCTTCGACAGCAGGGCCATGTCGTAGATGCCGTGGTGGCTCGGACCGTCGTCGCCGGTGATTCCGGCGCGATCGAGACAGAACACGACGGGGAGGCGGTGCAGCGCGACGTCGTACACGAGCTGATCCCACGCCCGGTTGAGGAACGTCG
>JBIIDI010000065.1:0-9524 GCA_044238425.1 Ilumatobacteraceae bacterium | reverse complement strand
AACCAGCGCATCGTCGTGCACGCCGAAGAGGTCGCCGACCAGTTGATCGGCGTCATGGGTGCCTACCTGCGCTGGCTCGGTGTCGTCACCGAACCCACCGAGGCGATCACCCTCATCGAGCGTCTCACTGCGCGACCGCTCGAAACCGCGTCGCGCGCGCTCATCATGCGCGCCCACACGCTGCGCTAGTGCGCGTCGTCGTCGTCGGAGCCGGTCTCGCCGGCCTCAGCGCCGCGCGCCTGCTTCGGGATGACGGCCACGACGTTGTCGTGCTCGACAAGGGACGGTCACCCGGTGGTCGCTGCGCGACGCGACGCATCAGGAACGCAACTCTCGACCACGGTGCGCAATTCTTCACGGTGCGCAGCGACGAATTCGCGCGCTCTGTCGCGGAGTGGAGCGACGCCGGGATCGTGTGCGAGTGGACGCGCGGCTTCGGTGACCACGACGGACACCCGCGCTACGTCGGCAGCCGCGGAATGACGGGGATCGCCAAGCACCTCGCGGTCGGACTCGACGTCACGTGCTCGACACTCGTCTTCGCGATCGAACGCGGACCGGCGACCCGCTGGCGAGTGCGCATCGACGACGGATCGTCGATCGATGCCGATGCGGTCATCCTCACGTGCCCGGTGCCGCAATCGTTCTCGCTCGCGGTCACCGCCGACGTCGACGTACCGGAGCCGCTGCGCACGATGAAGTACGACGCCACGCTCGCGGCCCTCGTCGTCACCGACCGCCCGATCAAACTTCCCGAACCGGGTGCGGTGCAGCGACCGGGAGGAATCTTCGAGTTCATTGCCGACAACCAGCGCAAGGGCATCAGCGACGTCCCGGCCGTCACCTTCCATGCGACGGCGCAGTTCAGCAACGACAACTGGTGGCTCGAACCCCAAGAGGCGCACCGACTCCTCATGAACGCGGCTGCCGAATGGATCGGCGACGCGACGGTCGTCGCGGATCAGCACAAGCGGTGGCGCATGGCGACACCCCGGACGATCTGGCCGGAGCGCTTCTGGGAAAGCGACCGACTTCTCTTCGCCGGTGACGCCTTCGGCGGACCGCGCATCGAAGGTGCGGTGCTGTCGGGGCGCGCAGCGGCGCAACGACTGATTGCGAACTGACGACGGTCGCTACAGCAGCGAGTCGAGCAGCGCCTGCGGCGCGCGACGCAACGCATCGGTGGCCGGCGACGCGGGCATGCGATCGCACTCCGCTTCGGCGATGGCAACGTAGTTGCGGGCCGACTCGAGTGCGCCGGCAAGACCTCCGCCGTTGCGCACGATGGCCAGCGCGTCGGCGAGATCGCCCCCGTGCAACGGCACGCCGAGCATGTCGTGCAGGCGCCGGGATGCGGCATCACCCGCCGACAACGTGAGCAACACGGGCAGCGTGTACACGCCTTCTTCCATGTCGTGCCCGGCGGGCTTGCCCAATTCCTCCTCGGTCGACGTGATGTCGAGAATGTCGTCGACCAACTGGAACACCATGCCGTAGGCGTTGCCGAAGTTCGTCAGCGCATCGACGATCGGGCGGGGCTGGTCGGCAACGAGCGCACCGATGCGGGCGGAGGCGGCAAAGAGCGAGGCGGTCTTGCCCTCGATGCTCATGAGATACGACGGAACCGTGCGGGCACGGTCGTAGGTGTGGCGAAGTTCCTCGATTTGTCCCTCGCACAGCCGACCGATCGTCTTGGCAAGGAGTCCGGCCACTTCGTTGCCGAGCGATGCGGCGATTTCCGAGGCGCGGGCGAGCAGGAAGTCGCCGGCGACGATGGCCTGCAGGTTGCCCCATTTCGCGTTCACCGTTTCGACGCCACGCCGGGTGGTGCTTTCATCCATGACGTCGTCGTGATACAGCGAACCGAGGTGGACGAGCTCGCAGGAAATTCCGCCACTGATGACGTCGTCGGACACCGGGTCGGCGCGACCCACCTGGGCGGCGGCAACGGCGAGGACGGGACGCAGACGCTTGCCACCGGCCACGATGAGGTGCGAGGCAATCTCGGTGAGGTACGCATCGGGCGTGCGTACCGCGTGGCGCAGGGCCGCTTCGATGCGATCCCGGTCGACACTCATCAGGGGAATGTCCAGCAACGGCGAGGCAAGTGCCACACGGCAAGGCTACGCACAGTTGTGCACTCAACGTGAAGCGCTGCGGCGATCGTCATTCGGACGTACTGTCGCCCGCCGATACACTTCGGAGCAATGAGATCACGGCTTTCCAAGCGTCCGTGACAAAGGTGGTGTCGCGTGTTTGAAAGGTTCACCGACAGGGCCCGCCGAGTCGTCGTGCTGGCCCAAGAGGAAGCACGCCTGCTCAATCACTCGTACATCGGCACCGAGCACATCCTCCTCGGACTCATCCACGAGGGTGAAGGCGTCGCCGCGAAGGCGCTCGAGTCGCTGAACATCTCCCTCGAGGCCGTGCGTGCACAGGTCGAGGAGATCATCGGTCAGGGCGGTTCGTCTCCGTCGGGTCACATCCCCTTCACGCCGCGGGCGAAGAAGGTGCTCGAGCTGTCGTTGCGAGAGGCTCTGCAGCTCGGCCACAACTACATCGGCACCGAGCACATCCTGCTCGGTCTCATCCGTGAAGGTGAGGGCGTTGCCGCACAGGTGCTCGTGAAGCTCGGCGCCGACCTGTCGCGCGTGCGCCAGCAGGTCATCCAGCTGCTCAGCGGCTACGAAGGTGGTTCGAAGAGCGAAGGCGAAGCCGTCGGCGCGAAGGAGACTCCCGCCGAAAAGGGTGGCAGCCAGATCCTCGACCAGTTCGGACGCAACCTCACCCAGTTGGCACGCGACAAGAAGCTCGACCCGGTCATCGGTCGCCAGCGCGAAATGGAACGCGTCATGCAGATCCTCTCGCGGCGCACGAAGAACAACCCGGTGCTCATCGGCGAACCTGGCGTCGGCAAGACCGCCATCGTCGAGGGTCTCGCCCAACGCATCGTGTCGAACGACGTGCCCGAGACGCTGACGAACAAGCAGTTGTACACGCTCGATCTCGGCGCACTCGTCGCCGGCAGTCGTTACCGCGGTGACTTCGAAGAGCGCCTGAAGAAGGTGTTGAAGGAGATCCGCACGCGCGGCGACATCATCCTCTTCATCGACGAGATCCACACGCTCGTCGGCGCAGGTGCAGCCGAAGGTGCCATCGATGCGGCGTCGATCCTCAAGCCGATGCTCGCCCGCGGCGAACTGCAGACCATCGGTGCGACGACGCTCGACGAGTACCGCAAGCACTTCGAAAAGGACGCCGCACTCGAACGACGCTTCCAGCCGGTGAAGGTCGACGAGCCGTCGGTCGCGCACACGATCGAAATCCTCAAGGGCATCCGCGACAAGTACGAAAGCCACCACCGCGTCACGATCACCGACCAGGCGCTCGTTGCCGCGGCGAACCTCGCCGATCGGTACATCTCCGATCGTCACCTGCCCGACAAGGCGATCGACCTCATCGACGAGGCCGGCAGCCGGTTGCGCATCAAGCGCATGAAGACGCCGCCCGATCTCAAGGAACTCGAGACGAAGATCAAGCAGGTCCAGGAAGCGAAGAAGAAGGCCGTCGAAGAACAGCGTTTCGAAGAAGCGGGTCGTCTGCGCGACCAGGAACGGTCGTTGCTCGACGAACGCACCCAGAAGGAAGCCGACGTCAAGGCACAGGGAGTCAACCTCTACGACGAGGTGAACGAAGAGGCGATCGCCGAGGTGCTGAGCATCTGGACGGGCATCCCCGTGTACAAGCTCACCGAGGAAGAGACGGCGAAGCTCCTCAACATGGAAGCCGAGCTGCACAAGCGAATCATCGGTCAGGAAGACGCGATCAAAGCGGTCAGCCAGAGCATCCGCCGCACGCGTGCGGGCCTGAAAGACCCGAAGCGCCCCAGCGGATCGTTCATCTTCCTCGGACCCACCGGCGTCGGCAAGACCGAACTCGCAAAGACCCTCGCCGAGTTCCTCTTCGGCGACGAAGATGCCCTCATCTCGCTCGACATGAGCGAATACATGGAGAAGCACACCGTGAGCCGTCTCGTCGGTTCGCCCCCGGGATACGTCGGTTACGACGAAGGTGGCCAGCTCACCGAGGCGGTGCGCCGCAAGCCGTTCTCCGTCGTGCTGTTCGACGAGATCGAAAAGGCGCACCCCGACGTGTTCAACACGTTGCTGCAGATCCTAGAAGAGGGTCGTCTCACCGATGCCCAGGGCCGCACGACCGACTTCCGCAACACCGTCATCATCATGACGTCGAACCTCGGAACGCAGGACTTGCGCAAGGCGAACGTCGGCTTCGGAAAAAACGACGAAGCAATGTCGTACACCCGCATGCGCGAGAAGGTGTCCGAGGCGCTGAAGGTGCACTTCCGCCCCGAGTTCCTCAACCGCATCGACGAAATCATCGTGTTCCACGAGTTGTCGATGAACGAGGTCGTCCAGATGGTCGATCTCATGAGCAAGCGGCTCATCACCCAGCTCGAGGGTCTCGGCCTCGGTTTGGAGCTCACGCCGTCGGCCAAGGAACTCCTCGCGACGAAGGGCTACGACCCGCAGCTCGGTGCGCGACCGTTGCGCCGTGCGTTGCAGCGCCTCGTCGAGGATCCGCTCTCGGAGCGACTGCTGAACAAGCACTTCGTCGCCGGGCAAATCATCGTCGTCGGAGTCGAGGACGATCCGGAGAACGCGGGAGACAAACGCTTCACGTTCAACGCCATTGACGGCTTCGTTCCACCGGTTGCCGCAGGCCTCGCCGGCCCGGGTGACGCCTCCGGCACCGAGTGAACCGGCGCCTCGTCGCCGGTTTCTGCCGACTCCTCGGCATCGGGGCTTTCGTCGTCGTTGCGACGGCGTGCCGCCTCGACGTCTCCACGACCGTTGACGTCGCGCGCAACGGATCGGGACGCATCACCGTCGTTGCCGTCGCCGACGCCGAACTCGTGGAACGTGCTCCCGAGTTGAAGAACGGCATCGCCGCCGACGACCTGCGCGCACGGGGCTGGACCGTCGGTACGCCGACTCCCCTTCCCGACGGTGGCATCCAGGTGATCGTCGAACGCGTATTCGCAACGCCGGCCGAAGCCACCGCGTTGCTCGCCGGGCTGTCCGGGGAAGCCGGACCATTCCATGATCTCACGCTCACACGCACGGGGTCGATCGCGGCGTCGACGTTCGACATGACCGGTGAGCTGCGCGTCGACGGCGGTCTGGGCGCATTTGCCGATGCCGACATCGTCGAACTCGTCGGCGCCGTTCCGTTCGACGACATTCTCACGACGCAGGAACGAACCCTCTCCGACACGTTGTCGCTGTCTCTTGCGACACGACTTCCCGGCGACGTCTCGTCGACGTCGGGGGCGGTCGACGAAAACGTCGTTCGATGGGACGTACCGCTCGACGGCTCGAGCGTTGCGGTGGAGGCCCGGTCACGCAACTTCGACGTTGCCGCGCTGCTCGGACGGATCATCGCCATCGTCGCCGTCGTCGCACTTGCCGCGTGGCTCATCGGCATGGCCGTCGTCACGGTTCGCATCATTCGCCGGCGCCGTGCGATCGGGCGCACACCGTAGACCTAACCTGTCGGGCGTGGCTCGCCTGCGCACCGTCTACGTCTGCACCGACTGCGGACACGAACACCCGAAGTGGACCGGCCAGTGCGCAGGCTGCGGCGCATGGAACTCCCTCGTCGAAGACGTCGTCGGCGACGCTCCGGCCGCCCCGGCGAAGCGCGCCGCGACACGCCCCGCTGCTGCACCCGTCCCTCTCACGAGTGCGGACGCATCGACGACGCGGGCCACGCCCACCGGTATCGGTGAACTCGATCGCGTACTCGGCGGCGGACTCGTCCCCGGCTCGGTGACGTTGCTCGGTGGCGAACCGGGTATCGGCAAGTCCACGTTGCTCTCGCAGGTCGTCGGACGCTGGCCGGGCCGCAGCCTCTACGTGAGCGCCGAGGAGAGCACCGACCAGGTGAGATTGCGGGCCGCTCGCCTCGGTGTCAACAGCGACAACGCACTGCTCGTGTCGTTGTCGGTCGTCGACGACATCGTCGCCGCCATCGATGCAGCCACACCGAGTCTCGTCGTCATCGACAGCATCCAGACGATCGCCGACACCTCACTCGGTTCGGCGCCGGGATCGGTCGTCCAGGTGCGCGAGTGTGCTCACCGCCTCGTGCAGGAAGCAAAGGCACGTGGCATCGCCGTCGTTCTCGTCGGGCACGTCACGAAGGAAGGGTCGATCGCCGGTCCCCGACTGCTCGAGCACGTCGTCGACACGGTGCTGTCGTTCGAAGGTGATCGCGTGCACGCCTTGCGCACCGTGCGCGCCATGAAGCACCGGTTCGGATCGACGAACGAGCTCGGACTGTTCGAGATGACAGCCGACGGTCTGCGCGACGTCCCCGACGCGAGCACCCTGTTCCTCGCCGATCGCCAGCGTGGCGTGGCGGGATCGGTCGTCGTTCCCGTTCTCGACGGACATCGACCCTTGCTCGTCGAGTTGCAGGCACTCACCACGAAGATGACGAGCGGCGTTCCGCCGCGACGCAGCAGCCAGGGATTTGAATCGTCCCGCATGGCGATGCTGCTCGCCGTTCTCGACCGTCGCGCCGGATGTTCGCTCTCCGCCCACGAAGTGTTCGTGTCGGTCGTCGGCGGTATCCGCGTGTCCGACCCCGGTGCCGATCTCGGCATGTGCGTTGCACTCGCGTCGTCGCTGCGCGACGTTGCCGTCGACCCGACGATCACGTGCATCGGTGAAGTGGGTCTCGCCGGCGAGGTGCGCCACGTGGCACAAATCGAACGCCGTCTCAGTGAAGCAGCGCGCCTCGGATTCACGAGTGCGATCATTCCCGCGAGTGCTTCAGTCCGAGCACCGCAGGGTGTGACGCTCGTGAAGGTTGCGTCGATCGGAGAAGCAATCACCCGCGCGATGTAGCGTTGTCGCATGCGCGTCGTCGTCGTCACCCCGACGTACAACGAGGCAGACAACATCGATACGTTCCTCGATCGCGTCCGCGCAGCGGTTCCCGCGGCCAACGTCGTCGTCGTCGACGACGCGAGCCCCGATGGCACAGGTGACAAGGTTCGCGACCGCTCGACACGTGACTCTCTCATTCGTCTGATGACACGCACCGGTCCGCGCGGCTATGCGGCAGCGAGCCGTGAAGCACTCACCACCCTCGCCACCGAGGGCGATGCCGACGTCATCGTCACCATGGACGCCGATCTTTCCCATGCCCCCGAGTCGATCCCCTCGCTCGTTGCCGCAATCGAGGCTGGCGCGGATGTGGCAATCGGGTCGCGGTACGTCGCCGGTGGCGGAGTCGTCAACTGGCCGTTGCACCGACGCCTGCTGTCTCGTTGGGGGAACCTGTACACGGCGGCAATGTTGAAAGTGAAGATTCGCGACTGCACGTCGGGGTTCCGTGCCTACCGTGCATCGACGCTGCGTGACAGCGACGTCGGCTCGACGACCGCGAACGGCTACGCGTTCCTCACCGAGCTCGCCTGGCTGCTCTCCCGACGCAGCGGATCGCGGATCGTCGAGGTGCCGATCACGTACGTCGACCGCACCCTCGGTCAGTCGAAGATGAATCTCTCCATCGTGCGCGAGTCGATGTGGCTCGTCACGACGTGGGGTGTCGCACTCCGGTTGCGCGGCACCATGCGCCGCTAGCGTCCGAGACCTCAGCTATCGCCGGCCGACCGGATCCCGCGTTGCGATCTACCACGATTCTGCGCCCGTAGCCTTTTTCCCGTGACCACGCTGAGCACGCCCCCTGCCGTGCTGCCCACCGCGAACGAGCCGTGCTGGTGCGGCAGCGGGCGCAAGTACAAGCGCTGCCACAAGCCCCTGGAAGGTCGTGTGCTGCCCGGCGTCGTCAGCCCCCGTCGATCGGTGCCCGCGCACATCCAGAAGCC
Source organism: Ilumatobacteraceae bacterium (assembly GCA_044238425.1). Classification (GTDB taxonomy): domain Bacteria; phylum Actinomycetota; class Acidimicrobiia; order Acidimicrobiales; family Ilumatobacteraceae; genus F1-60-MAGs027. The sequence goes on along the minus strand of JBIIDI010000065.1, from coordinate 1,606 downwards.
TCCGTACGCCGACACCGGACACGTCGAGCGCCGCTCCGAACCCGCCGTGAAGTCACCGGACGTCATCGAGCGGATGCGCAAGGCCGGAGCGATCGCCGCCGAGGTACTGCGACTGGCCGGTGAGATGGTGCGCCCCGGAATCACCACCGACGACATCGATGCGTACGTTCACCAGCTGTGCATCGAGCGCGGCGTCTACCCAAGCCCGCTCAACTACCAGGGTTACCCCAAGAGCGTGTGCACGAGCGTCAACGAAGTCATCTGCCACGGCATCCCCGATTCGCGCGTCCTTCAGGACGGCGACATCATCAACCTCGACGTCACCTGCTACGTCAACGGGGTTCACGGTGACACGAATGCAACGTTCGCCGTCGGGACCATCGACGAGGAGAGTCGTCAGCTCATCGAGGTCACCCGCGAGTGCATGTGGCGGGGAATCAACGTAGTTCGTCCCGGCGTGCCGCTTTACGAAATCGGCCGTGCCATCGAATCGCATGCCAAGTCGCACAAGATGGGCGTAGTGCGGGCGTTCATCGGACACGGAATCGGTGAACAGTTCCACACCGACATCCAGATCCTCCACTACTACGAACCGCGCAACAGCCTGCTCATGCGCCCGGGAATGACCTTCACGATCGAGCCGATGATCACGCTCGGGTCGGAGAAACACCGTATGTGGGACGACGACTGGACGGCCGTCACCATCGACGGCAAGCGCACCGCGCAGTTCGAGCACACCGTGCTCGTCACCGCCGACGGTGTCGAGGTCCTCACGCAGTGATTCTCGAAGACGACACCCCGCGATACGTCCGCTTCTCGCGCGACGAATGGGCAGCTCTGCGTGCCCAAACACCGTTGACGATCCGCGAAAAGGACCTCGAGGCGTTGCGCGGCATCAACGACCACATCGACCTCGAGGAAGTGACGGCGATCTACCTGCCGCTCACCCGACTGCTCAACCTGTACGTGTCGGCGACGCAGAACCTGCACCGCGTGTCATCGACGTTCCTCGGCACGATCGCACCGAAGATGCCGTACGTCATCGGCATCGCCGGCAGCGTGGCCGTGGGCAAGAGCACGTTCGCCCGCATCCTGCAGGCGCTGCTCAGCCGGTGGCCCGAACACCCTCGGGTCGAGCTCATCACGACGGACGGATTTCTCTACCCGAACGACGTCCTCGCTGAGCGCGGGATCATGGACCGCAAGGGCTTCCCGGAGAGTTACGACACGGCACGGCTGCTCTCCTTCCTGCGCGAGGTGAAGAGCGGTGCGCCCGAAATCGAAGCACCCGTGTACAGCCACGTCGTGTACGACGTGCTTTCCGACGCGCGGGAAGTCGTGCACCAGCCTGACATCCTCATCCTCGAGGGACTCAACGTGCTGCAGGTCGACACCGACGCGACCGAGTTCGTCTCCGACTACTTCGACTTTTCGATCTACCTCGACTCCGACGAGGAACTCATCGAGGAGTGGTTCATCGAACGGTTCCACACTCTGCGACGGACGGTGTTCCAGGACCCGTCGAGCTTCTTCCGACACTTCGCCGAACTCACCGACGAGCAAGCCGAGGAAGTCGCCCACCACATTTGGGCGTCGATCAACGGTC
>JBIIDI010000169.1:0-2621 GCA_044238425.1 Ilumatobacteraceae bacterium | reverse complement strand
CGCGACCCGAGAACGAATTCACCGAATGCTGGGGTGCCTTCACCTCGGCACAGTTCGCCCTCGTTGCGCAGCGGTACATGCATCTGCACGATGTCGACCGCATCGGAATGGCACGGATTGCCGCCGCTATCCGCAACGCCGGATCGGCGAATCCGAACGCGGTGATGCATGGTCGCGGCCCGTTCACCCCGCAGGACGTTCTCGACTCGCCGATGATCGCGTCGCCGTTCCACCTGCTCGATCTGTGTCTCGCCAACGAAGGTGCCGCTGCCGTCGTCGTCACGAGCATGGATCGGGCCCGCGACCTTCCCCAGACTCCGGTGCGCATCCTCGGTGGCGGTTGCGAGTGGTACCGCCAGCAGTACGTCGACCCGCCGATCTACGACGAGATCATCGACGTCGGCGCAACGGCGCTGTCCGACGCGTTCCGCCAGGCCGACGTGTCGGCACGCGACGTCGACGTGTTCGAGGTGTACGACATCAACACCTTCGAGGTCGTCCGCCAGATCGAAATGACCGGTTTGTGCAAGCGGGGCGAGGGCATCGACTTCCTCACCGACGTCGGCATCGGACCGAACGACGGCTGTCCGGTGAACACCGACGGCGGTCTCATGTCGTACAGCCACATCGGCTGGGGCGGACCGCAGCTGAAACTCGTCGAGGCGGTGCGTCAGCTGCGCGGCACGGCCGGACCCGGCCAGGTGACCGATGCCGAGATCGCCGTCGTCATGGGTGCGGGCTCGGGAGCCCAGTACCACAACTCGATGATTCTCGGCCGGGCGTCGTAACTCCTACGAACCACCGAGGTAAGCGCGCGTCAGTCGCGCATCCTCCGCACCGTTATGAGCCTCATCCCTTATATATGTTGCGCGTGGCGCGACGCCGGTACCACTAGCGGTCCACGTCAGATAAGAACGATGGGTTCACCGATCGCACAGGCTTGATCGAGATCCAACACGGAAATGAGACGACCAATGGCGAGGTACTTGGCGACACAGATCGACAGATCAACGAGGCCTCCGTCACCGAGTTCGCCGCGCAGAGCCTCGGTCAAACGGTCGTCAATTGACTGCGGATCCGTGCAGAATCGCTCGGCAAATTCGAGCGCCAGCCGCTCGACGGCGGTGAAGAGCCTCGAGCCACGCCACTCCTCGACCTGTGCGAGAAGATCTTCGGTCACTCCCGCCGCGATCCCCTCCGGCGATCGATAGGTCTTGCAACGGGTGCACCCATTGATGATCGCGATTCGGTAGCGGACGAGTTCGTGCATGCGGTGGTCCAGCTCGCTGCGAGCAACGACGTCGTTGAAGGTGCCGAGCACATCTGCCATGTCGGGCCGGTACATGAACGCACGACGGGCATCCGGGCCGGCACGGCCGGCCATCTTCGCTCCGACTTCTTCCGAAAGCAATTGAACTCGGGCCATGTGTCGAGACTAACCAGCCGTCACGCGGCGCATCACGACTTCGGAGGACGCACGCCGTCGGCACCGGGCAGCCACGACGCCACACCCGAAATGGGGATGGCGCACACGCATGCCTCGACGATTTCGGCTTCGGTTGCGCCCACGTTGCGGGCACCCATCGCATGGATGCCGACGAATCGTGACGAGAATTCGGCCGCGTTCACGGTGCACAGCAACAACTCGACGTACTTCGATTCGAGCAGGTTTTCCGACAGCGCCCACTCGCGCATGAGGAAGTACCCCTCGAGTGCGCGAGGCGCCTCGTCGGCCATGAGCTCGATGTAGCTCGGCACGAACCCGAAGTACGACACGAAGTATTCCTTCGCTTTCTCCGCCGATGCTTCGAACTGCGGGCGGGGTGACGGTGGCGCGAGAACGGGCATTCCGCCGGTCGCCTGCTCGGCTGCCGCCCAGAACTTCTGGAACACCGACTCACCGCGCGAGATGAGCACCGACACGGCCGCGCCCTGCAACTGTTTCACGGTGACGCCGCGGTCGACCGCGCGACGCAGTTCGCGACGCGCAGTGTCTTCGTGGTTCCGCACCACGGCAGCCGTCGCCATGAACAACGCCTTGATTCCGGCGGGCAGTGCACCGTCGAGGTCGCACACCTCTCGCACGCGGGCGAGACCCTCGGCGAACTTCGGGCTGAGAGCGGCAAGTTGCCCGCTGCGCAACAGCATGCTGCCGGTGTCCTCGTGTCGCGCCTGTGGCGACGACGTCGCACCGGTGGTCTCGGCGAGCAGGCACCGTGCCGCTTCGTCGACGCGTTGACCGACGTACACACCGCGCCGGCGTGCGAGCTCGTTGCACGCCGCGATACGGCCGACGTCCCATGCATCGAACGCGTCACCCATTGCGGCGGTCGACACGTCGTAACACGCACCGGCTAAGCCCGCTTCCTGCAACATGGTCAAACCCGAGATTCCCGAGTCGTTCTTCGATCGACCACCGTCGGCGCAGATGAATCCGTGCGGCGACACCTCGGTGATGAAGCGCGCACCTGTCGGACCGGTGTGCCCGGCCGTCACGAGTACGTTGCGCTTGTCGTCCGGATGGGCGAACACGATCGAATCCGTGACGACGATCTGACGTCCCGTCGACGACGTCTCTTTCGCCTCGCGACGCACTTTCGTCGTCGGCGTCGTATCGCCGG
>JBIIDI010000064.1:0-9525 GCA_044238425.1 Ilumatobacteraceae bacterium | reverse complement strand
ACGTCACCGATAGCCTGACGTCGATGTTGCGCTACCTGACCGCCGGCGAAAGTCACGGTCAGGCCCTGGTGGTCGTCGTCGAAGGTCTTCCTGCGCACCTGCCGATCACGGTCGGCGACATTTCGGGCGAACTGGCCCGCCGTCGACTCGGTTTCGGGCGCGGACCGAGGCAGCGCTTCGAGCAGGACGAGATCGAGTTGCTCGGGGGCATTCGCCACGGTCGCACGCTCGGGTCGCCGGTGTCGATCCTCATCAAGAACACCGAGTGGTACCGCAGCGACGTGTGGCACGAGGAGATGTCGCCGCATCCGGGGGCGACGAAGAAGCCGCTCACCCAGCCGCGACCGGGTCACGCCGACCTCACCGGAATGCAGAAGTACGGCTTCACCGACGCCCGCGACGTGCTCGAGCGGGCGAGTGCACGCGAAACCGTCGCTCGCGTCGCCGCCGGCGCGCTGGCAAAGGCGCTGCTCAAACCGCTCGGCGTGTCGATCATTTCCCACGTCGTCGGTATCGGTGGCGCATCCGCCGACGCGCAGCGACCGCTGCCCGAGGATCTCGCCCGCATCGACGAGTCACCCGTGCGCTGTGCCGACCCGGCCGCCGAGGAGCGGATGATTGCCGAGATCGAAGCGGCGGCGAAGGACGGCGACAGCCTCGGCGGCATCGTCGAGGTACTCGCGTACGGCGTACCGATCGGACTCGGAAGTCACGTGCACTGGGACCGCAAGATCGACGGACTCCTCGCGCAGGCGCTGATGAGCATTCAAGCCGTGAAGGGCGTCGAGATCGGCGACGGCTTCGACGTCGCGCGTCGTCGCGGCAGCGAGGCCCACGACGCCATTCGCTGGGACGATGCATCGGGAACGTACCGACGTGATTCGATGCGCGCGGGAGGCACCGAGGGTGGCATGACGACCGGCGAGCCGCTCGTTGCGCGCCTCGCGATGAAGCCGCTCGCCACGCTCAATCGTCCGACGCTGGCCACCGTCGACATGGCGACGAAGCAGGAGACGGTGAGCTTCAAGGAGCGCACCGACGTCACGGCGGTTCCCGCCCTCGGCGTCGTTGCCGAGACGATGGTCGCACTCGTGCTCGCCGACGAGGCACAGCGCAAGTTCGGCGGCGACTCTCTCGCCGAATTCGTTCGCAACGCGAACACGTACGCCGAGTCCCTGCGCACCACCTGACACGGCGACATGACGCCCTCGATCAACGATCCCGTCCGCCGAATCGCCCTCGTCGGAATGATGGGAACGGGAAAGTCGACGGTCGCGGTGCGTGTCGCCGCGGCGCTCGGCTGGACGTGCATCGACGTCGATGCCGTCATCGAATCGCGATCGGGGCGCGCAATCTCCGACATCTTCGCCGTCGATGGCGAAGCCGCCTTTCGCGCACTCGAGGCCGACGTCGCCGCCGACGTGTTGCGCGATCACAGTGCTGACGAACACAGCGCAGACGAGCACGGTGTAGTCGATCGACACTCGGCCGGTTGTGTCGTGGCCCTCGGTGGGGGCGCGGTGCTGACGCCGTCGACCCGCGACCGACTCGCCGACTGCGATGCGGTCGTGTGGTTGCATGCCGAGCCCGCCCTGCTCGCCGGACGCCTCGCCGCTGACACGTCGCGACCGCTGCTCGGAAGTGATCGGCTCGAACGACTCGCGGTCCTCGCCGCGCAGCGAGAGGGCATCTATCGCCGCGTCGCCACCCACGACATCGACGTCGGCGGGCTCACCGTGGACGAGGTCGTCGCGCGCGTCGTCGAGATAGCCGACGCGGCAACGGCGGCGCACGGGGATCGGCGCTGACGTGGCGGACGGCGGCATGGCGAAGTTCCTCACCGAACGCGTCGATCTCGGTGAGCGTTCGTACGACGTCGTCGTCGGACACGGCGCGGTTGCCGCGCTGCCGGACATGCTGCCCGCGTCGGCGCGACGCGTCGCCATCGTCACCCAGCACGGGGTTCCGATCGACGTGGCGCCGATCGTGGGCGACGGTCGCCGCGTGTCGGTGCACGTCATCGGCGACGGCGAGTCGCACAAGTCGCTCGCAACGATCGAGTCGTTGGCGCGCGACTTCGCCCGTACCGGCATCACGCGCAACGACGTCATCGTCGGCGTCGGCGGGGGAATGGTCACCGACGTCGCCGGCTTCGCGGCGGCATCGTGGCACCGCGGCACGGCGGTCGTGCACGTTGCGACGACCCTCGTCGGCATGGTCGATGCCGCAATCGGCGGCAAGACCGGTGTGAACATCGCCGAGGGCAAGAATCTCGTCGGCGCCTTCTGGCAGCCGCGCGGTGTCGTGTGCGACCTCGACGCGCTCGCCACGTTGCCCGAGCGCGAGGTGCGGTGCGGCAACGGTGAGATGGCGAAGTACCACTTCCTCACGGGCGACGATCTCTTGGCCATGGATTCGGCGACCCGCATCGCGCGTTGCGTGCGCATCAAGGCCGACATCGTCGGCTCGGACGAGCGCGAGTCGGGTCGGCGCGCGCTGCTCAACTACGGACACACGCTTGCCCACGCACTCGAAACGACGACCGACCACGACCTTGCCCACGGTGAAGCCGTCGCCGTCGGACTCATGTACGCCGCGCGCCTCGCCCGCGTGCTGGGCCGGATCGATGATGCGCGGGTGGCGCGGCACCACGACGTCATCGTCGACCACTACGGATTGTCGGTGCAACTTCCGCCGGGTGCGTCGCACGACGAACTCGTCGCGGTGATGGGGCGCGACAAGAAGGCCCTCGACGGTCTCACGTTCGTGCTCGACGGTCCGCGCGGAGTCGAAGTCGTCAGCGACGTTGCGCACGACGCCGTGACGGCTGCCCTCGCGGCGATGTGAGTACCCTGAAGGCCATGTCGGCGGCCGAAATCGTGGTGCTCCACGGCCCGAACCTCAACCTGCTCGGCACGCGGGAGCCGCACGTGTACGGCACGACGACGCTTGCCGACATCGACGCCCGGGTCGCCGAGGCTGCCCGCGCGGCGGGTTTTGCGGTGCGTTCGGTGCAAACGAATGCGCTCGGCGACATGGTCGAGGCCGTCCACTCGGCGTCGACGGCGCGGGGCATTCTCGTCAACCCGGGTGCGTTCACCCATTTCGCCTGGAGCCTGCACGACGCACTGGCGGCGGTGAAGGTGCCGGCCGTCGAAGTGCACATCTCGAACCCGGCGTCCCGCGAGCCGTGGCGCCACGTCAGCGTCCTCGCACCCGTCGTCATCGGCAGCGTCGCCGGATTCGGTGCGTCGTCGTATCTCGTTGCGCTCGACGCCCTCGTGCGACACATCGGCTCCGCTTCTCGCTGAACCATGGCGGGCGCACTGTCACCGCTGCTCGTCTCCGGTCGCGACGTTCGTGTGCGCGAGGAGCTTGCTCGTCGCGGTGCTCCGTCGGTCCTTCTCGTCACCGACCTCAACAACGTGCGCTGGCTCACCGGTTTCACCGGATCCGCCGGCACGCTCGTCGTTCGCCCCGACGACATGGTGTTCATCACCGACGGGCGCTACGGCGAGCAGGCGCGTGACCAGGCGGCACGCAGCGCCGCCGCCGTCACCGTCGTCGAGGCGCGAAGTGCGGCCGCTCTGAAAGATGCCCTCACCGACGCGACACGCAACGCGTCGACGGTTGCGTACGATCCGGCCGAAGTGACGATGGCGGCGTTCGACGGTTGGCGCGCCGCAATCACGCCCGAACTCGTTGCCGTTTCCGGTGTCGTGCCGGCGCTGCGCCGACAGAAGAGCGACGCCGAGATCGAACGGATGGCGTTCGCCGCACTCTGCGCCGATCGGGCCCTCGGCGAATGCGTGTCGATGCTCGTCGAGCGTCCGACCGAACGCGACGTGCGCGACGAGCTCGAGTACCGCATGCGGCGCCACGGTGCCGACGGTCCGAGCTACGACACGATCGTCGCCGCCGGACCGAACGCGGCCCGACCCCATCATCGTCCCGGTGACCATCGCATCGTCGAGGGTGACAGCGTCGTCATCGACGTCGGTGCGCTCGTCGACGGCTACCACTCCGACATGACCCGCACGTACCTCGTCGGCGACGTCGATCCGGAACTTGCGCGCATGACCCGCGAGGTGGCGCGTGCGCAGCTCGCCGGCCTTGCCGCGGTACGCGCGGGAGTCACCGCGGGCGACGTCGATCGCGTGTGCCGTGACGCGCTGCGCGACGCCGGACTTGCCGAGCTGTTCGTGCACAGCACGGGACACGGCGTCGGGTTGCAGATTCACGAGATGCCGTGGGTGCGCACCGCCGCCGACGAACCTCTGCGTGCCGGCGAGGTGGTGACCGTCGAGCCCGGGGCGTATCGTGAAGGCCTCGGCGGCGTGCGCATCGAGGACCTCGTGGTGGTCACCGACGACGGTTGTCGCATTCTCACTTCAACAGACAAGGATCTCTCGTGCCTGCAATTACGACCAACGACCTGAAGAACGGCATCACGCTCGAGCTCGACAAGGGCCTGTTCAACGTCGTCGAATTCCAGCACGTCAAGCCGGGCAAGGGCGGTGCGTTCGTGCGCACGAAGTTGCGCAACCTCCGTACCGGTGCCGTCATCGAGCGCACCTTCAATGCCGGGGTGCGCGTCGAGCAGGCCATTCTCGACCGCCGCGACATGCAGTTCCTCTACAAGGAGGGCGACGACTACGTCTTCATGGACACCGAGTCGTACGAGCAGATCAACGTGAAGCCCGTCGCACTCGGCGACGCGGCGGACTACATGATCGAAGGAATGAAGGCGATCATCGCGACGCACAACGACGAGATCGTCAGCGTCGACATCGCCGCCTCGGTCGAACTCGAGATCACGCAGACGGAGCCCGGTGTGCAGGGTGACCGCGTCTCCGGTGCGCGCAAGCCCGCAACGCTGCAGACCGGCAAGGTCATCCAGGTTCCTCTGTTCGTCAACGTCGGTGATCGTGTCAAGGTCGACACGCGCACGGGCGATTACATCACCCGCGCCTGAACGTCGACGTGACCGACGTTCCGAGCGTGCCGCCGCGCGGCGGCAATGACGACGCCGACTGGGGCGTCGAATTCGACCCGCGCAGCGACGCCCGTGAGCGGGCGATGAACGTTCTGTACGAAGCCGACATCCGGGGAATCACGCCCGACGAAGTGATGGCGGCAATCGTCGTTCCGTTCGACGACCTCACGCGGCAGCTCATCGCCGGGACGGCCGCCGACATCGTGCGCATCGACGAACTCGTCTCCGATGCGTCGCATTCGTGGCCGTTGCACCGCATGCCCGCCATTGACCGATCGATCCTGCGCATGGCGACGTTCGAGTTGTTGCGCCGTCCGGAGGTTCCGGTCGCCGTCGTCATCGACGAGGCCGTCACGCTGGCGAAGCGTTTCAGCACCGACAACTCCGGTGCGTTCGTCAACGGCGTCCTCTCCGCGATCGCGTCGCGCGTTCGCGACTCCGCTCGCTGAGACAGAATGGGCCCATGGCGGGCCCGCTGCGGCGTCGAGCGTCCGATGTCGTCGCATCGATCCGCGACGTGTCGCCATGGCGCGCGGTTGCGATCGCACTCGCGGTCCTGTGGGCGACCTGGGCGGCGGCGTACACCCTGACGGTGCATCGCGGTATCGGCACCTCGGCTTACGACTTCGGTCTCTACGACCAGGGGGTGTGGTTGCTGTCGCGCGGTCGCGAACCGTTCGTCACGCTCATGGGACGCAATCTCTTCGGTGACCACACGTCGTTCATCCTTTTGCCGCTCGTGCCGCTCTATTGGCTTGGGGCCGGTACCGGTGTGCTGTTCGTCGTGCAGTCCCTCGCACTCGCCCTCGGTGCATGGCCGACGTGGTTGGCGGCGCGTCGCATGGGTGCGGGCGAACCCCTCGCGCTCGTCGGCGTCGTCGCCTATCTCTTACATCCGGCGCTGTCGTGGACGGCGCTCGAGAATTTCCACCCCGACGCATTCCTCGCCCCGCTCATCGCGCTCGCCGTGTGGTCGGCGCTCGCGACGCGATGGGGATGGTTCGCCGCGGCGGTGCTCGCGATTCTTGCGACGAAGGAGGACGCCGCACTCGTCGTTGCCGGCATCGGGGTTTGGGTCGCACTGCGCGTCGACCGCCGCCGCGGCATCCTCACCGCGGTCGTGTCCGTCTGGGTGATGGTGCTGCTCCTGTGGGCGGTGATGCCGGCGATCAACGGCGTTCCGTTCCGCAACGAGTGGCGACTGCCGTTCGGCGGATGGTCGGGTCTCTTCACGACGGCACTCACGCGGCCGCACGAGCTCCTCGCCCATCTCGTGTCGGGGGAGCGGCCCCTGTACCTGCTGCAGGTGTTCCTTCCGGTCGGATTCGTCGCCCTGTTTCGTCCCGGCATCGCCGCGATCGCCGCGGCGCCGCTCGGCGTCAACCTGCTCAGCACGTTCTGGTACCAGTCGCAGATCGAGTACCACTACTCGGTGCAGATCGTGCCGCTCATGGCGCTCGGTGCCGTGTGGTCGATCACGCGCATCGACGTGCGTCGGCGCCGCCCGCTCGGCCTCCTCGTCGCGACGTGTGCGCTGGCGTCGGCGTGGGTGTGGTCGCCGTTGCCGGGCATGCGCATCGACGCGCCGGCGTATTCCGCCGACTCGCCGCCGGCGGTTGCGGCCCGCGACATCGTGCGTCAGGTTCCGGACGATGCCGTCGTCAGCGCATGGCACGGACTCACGGCCCACCTCGCGCGCCGCGAGCGGATCTATCTCTTCCCGGTGCCGTTCGGGCGCCTGCTCTACGGAATGGATCCGTTCGCCCGTGGTGACCGCCTCGACTTCGTCGACGACGTCACCCACGTCGTTCTCCCGGTCGACCTCGACGACGACCTCGCTGCCGTGTGGGAACGTGAACGCGCCGATTTCGAGATCGTCTTCGGCAACGAGTGGTGGGTGTTGTACCGCCGACTCGTGCCGCGCGGTTGACCGGCGCTACTGTGGGCGTCACCGTCAAACGGGTCCCGTGAGGCCCGAACGGAGGAGAACGATGGCTTCGTCGCGCACGCAGACGACACAAGTGATGTCACGGTCGGACGTGGCCCGGGCCGTCACCCGAATCGCCCACGAAATCGTCGAACGCCATTCAGGTCTCGACCGCGTCGTCATCGTCGGCTTGCAGCGCGGCGGAGCGTGGCTCGCCGAGGATCTCCGGGCCGCTCTCGCCGTCATCGATCCGACCTACGCGATTCCCGTCGGCATGATCGACGTGAGCATGCACCGTGACGACGTCGGCTTGCGCCCGATCGTCCCCGGGGCGATCAGTCGCATCGAGGCGTCGATCGACGATGCCATCGTCGTTCTCGTCGACGACGTGCTGTTCACCGGGCGCACCGTGCGCGCCGCGCTCGAAGGGCTGAACACCTACGGACGTCCGCGTGCGGTGCAGCTCGCCGTGCTCGTCGACCGCGGTCATCGGGAGTTGCCGATCCGCCCAGATTACGTCGGCAAGAACCTGCCGACTCACCGCCGCGACGATGTTGCGGCGACCCGTGACGGCGTCACCGTGGAGGTTGCGCCATGACGGCCGGCCGCACGGCAATCGGAGGCACCCCGGGGCATCTCCTCGGCATCGGCGAGCTCGGCCACGACGGTCTCGTACGTCTGCTCGCTCTCACCGATCACATGGTCGAGGTGAATGCGCGTCCGGTTCCGAAGGTGCCGGCGCTGCGCGGGCGCACCGTCGTCAGCCTCTTCTACGAGGATTCCACGCGCACGCGACTGTCGTTCGAGACGGCCGCCAAGCGGCTCTCGGCCGACACGATGTCGTTCAGCGTGTCGACGTCGAGCGTGAACAAGGGCGAGAGTTTGCGCGACACGATCGAGACGATCACCGACATGGGTGTCGACGCTTTCGTCGTTCGTCACAAGTCGAGCGGGGTGCCGTGGCAGATCCGGCAGTGGACCGACGCGGCGATCGTCAACGCCGGGGACGGCTGGCACGAGCATCCGACGCAGGCGCTCGTCGACTGCTACACGGTGCGCGAGGCGTTGCGTCGCGACCGCTTCGACGGCCTCACGCTCACCATCGTCGGCGACGTGAAGCACAGTCGCGTCGCGCGCAGCAACATTGCCGCGTTCACGATGCTCGGGGCGAGGGTCGTTCTCGTCGCCCCGCCGACGCTGCTTCCCCCCGACATCGGCCACTGGCCCGTCGAGGTGGCGCACCGACTCGACGACGTCATCGGTCGCACCGACGTTCTGTACATGCTGCGACTGCAAAGTGAGCGCATGACACAAGGGCACGTGCCGAACCTGCGCGAGTACGCCACGTATTTTGGTCTCGATGCACCGAGGGTCTCCCGTCTTCCCGAAGGTGCGGTGATCATGCATCCCGGTCCGATGAACAGGGGAGTCGAGATGCTCGTCGACCCCACTGCGCTGCCGAATTCACTCATCCACCGCCAGGTCGCCAACGGAGTCGCCGTGCGCATGGCGGTGCTGTACGACCTCCTCGTCGGCGAGTCGTCGAGTGCGTCGCTCGGGGAGGTGGCGTGATGGGTGGTCGCGTGATGGGTGGTCGAATAGTGCTCGCCGGTGGACGCGTCGTTGACGGCGCGCAAGATCGTCGCGCCGACGTGGTGGTGCGCGACGGTCGCATCGTCGACGTCGTTGATGCCGCGGTGGCGGCACCCGACGATGACGTCGTCGACGTCACCGGTTTGGTCGTCGCACCCGGCTTCGTCGACCTGCACACGCACCTGCGCGAGCCGGGCAAGGAAGAGGCCGAGACGATCGAAACGGGCAGCCGGGCCGCGGCAAAGGGTGGCTACACCGCCGTCGTCGCAATGCCGAACACCGATCCCGCACAGGACAGCGTCGCCGTCGTCGACTTCGTGCGCGAGCAGGGTCGCCGGGCCGGTCTCGTCGAAGTCGTTCCCAGCGGGTGCATCACCGTCGGACGACGCGGCGAGGCACTCGCCCCGCTCGCCGAACTCGCCGCCGCGGGCGTGCGGATCTTCACCGACGACGGCAACGGTGTGCAGGACGAACTGCTCATGCGCCGAGCCATGGAGTACGGCCGCGGACTCGGCATCACGTTGGCGCAGCACTGCGAGGTGTCGACGCTCACCGCCGGTGCGGTGATGAACGAGTGCGAATGTTGCACGTCGCTCGGCCTGCCCGGATGGCCGGCGATCGCCGAGGAGCTCATGGTGTTCCGCGACATCGAGTTGTCGCGTCTCACCGGTGCACGGATCCACCTGCTTCATCTCTCCACCGCGCGCAGCGTCGAGTTGGTGCGCGCGGCGAAGCGCGACGGCTTGCCCGTCACCGCCGAGGTGACGCCGCACCATCTCTCTCTCGACGAAACGCGGCTCGCGACGTTCGATCCCGTGTACAAGGTGAACCCTCCGTTGCGTTCTCCCGCCGACATCGCCGCGTTGCGCGAGGGCGTTCGCGACGGCACGATCGATGCGATCGCCACCGACCACGCCCCCCATCCGCGCCGCGACAAGGAGCTGTCACTCGACCAGGCGCCGCCGGGAATGCTCGGCGTCGAAACCGCGCTCGGCGTCGCACTCGCCGT